>CACYDQ010000492.1 GCA_902773215.1 uncultured Spirochaetaceae bacterium
ATCGGAGGAGCTGGGGGTCAGCCCCGAGGCCCTGCGCCGGGCGGACGGGGGCTGCGTGTCCATCCCCATGACCGGGCTCAAGGCTTCGCTCAACGTCGGCGTTGCCTTCGGCATCCTGATGCAGGCCTGGACCGGCGGGAGATAAAAGCGGCTTCGGTAAGCCTCCCTGCCGGTCCAGGTCATTTGGACTACTGGTTCACGGCCTCAGGCAGGGCTTCGGCACCGGCTTCGCTGGCAAGCTCCTTCTCGTAGCGCTTCTCGCAGAACTTGCAGATCGTTCCCTTGCCCGCGTCAATCGCCTCCTGCGCGGTCCCAGTCGTCAGCGTCTCGGAGCGGTCAAGCGCCTGGCAGTCCTCGTAAAGGTGGAACTTCTTGCCGTGCTCGGTCCAGTACACGCCGGTTCCCGCGTTGGCCTCGGCGACGGCCTCCTGTGACAGGGGGTTCCAGTCGTAGCTGGCAAGGCCGCACACCAGCATGAGGACGGCGGCGACGGCGGTTCCGACGGCCTTGGTCTTCTTGTCGGCCTTCTCGTCCTTGAGCAGGATGATGATGAAGGGGATGAAGGCGACCGCGCTGACCAGTACGCCCATGTTGTTCCACAGCCAGAACTTGAGCGCGTTCTTCTGGGAAGCGGGATCGATGTGGTTGGCTTTCTTCCACAGGGTGGAACCGATGATGACACAGACAGCGTCTACGACCAGCGCGGCGATGGCCTTGTACAGCGGGTCAATCTGGGGAAGGACGAGCAGCTTCTCCAGGAACAGGGCAATGGCGAGCACCTCGAACACGACCGCGACGAGCCACAGGATGACGGCCCCGACGCGGAGGCCCGTGGCGTTTCCCGTCTGCTGGACGGCACCGGGCTTCCCTGCGGGCCTCGTGCCCGGCTTGACGGCCTCTCCGGTGGAGGCCGACACAATCTTATGCTCCTTCTTGGGCTTCTTCTCTTCTGCCATAATTCAACTCCTCTATTCGATGAATTTCGATATTCAGCCCCCGGACAAAGCCTCCGGGATGCGTTATGGGTGAAAAGTATACACAATCCCGAGGATTTCCACAAGACGGCGGCGGCGGACGGACCGGGCGCATTACGAAGCATGGCGGACCGGCCTGCTACCGTTTCCGCCCCCGCACAGAAGCTCCGGCCATAAAAAAGGCGGCACGCCCCGGGGGAAGGCCGCCTGATGCCCGAATGGTGGGGCAGTCTCAAAAGCAACCGGCTTTTTGAAACTGCCCCTGCTGCTTTTCTCTATTCGTAGTAGACTTCTACACTACCTAACGATAAAGCACCCTCTGATCTCAGAATTATTGAGTCCGAATTGATATTTGTTATTGTTGCAGTGCCTCCGCTGATAGCTATTGTGCCTTTATCCGTTCTCAGCTTATTTATATCATTCCAGCTTTGTGTAACTTCAACACGCGTAATTCTTTCTCCCATCGGAGTTGTAATCGTAGCAATTTTGCCGGAGCCGCTGTGTAGATAAATGCCATCGCCCTGAACATCCGTAGCAGTCAGCTTGGCATGGGTTTCTGTGTATTCACAGGTTCCCGCGGTCAGCCTAAAAGATACACTACCCGGAACTATTGTAACAACCGTAAGCTCGTAGCTTGCGGTATTTGTCGCATAAGTGTAGTTCGCGCTGTCCGCCACGGTTGCGGTGATGGAGGCGGTTCCTGCGGCGACGATTGTAACTTCACCCGTGCCGGCATCCACTGTCGCAACCGCAGTATTTGACGAGGCATAGCTGACGGTGCCGTCGCCTGTGTTTGTAAGCGCGTTGGTAAAGGCACTGGCACTCGTCGCCTTTGTGACGGAGCTTGTCGCATAGCTTATCGTCGCAGCCGGTAACGATACCGTGAGCGTGTAGCTTGCGGTGTTTGTCGCGTAGGTGCAGGTTGCGCTGTCCGCCGCGGTCGCGGTTATGGTGGTCGATCCTGCGGCGACGATTGTGACTTCGCCTGTGCCGGCATCCACTGTCGCAACCGCAGTATCTGACGAGGTGTAGCTGACGCTGCCGTCGCCTGTTTTTGTAAGCGCGTTGGTAAAGGCACTGTCTGTCGTCGTCTTGCTGACGGTGCTTGTCGCATAGCTTATCGCCCCAGCCGTCGGTGGCGTTGGAGTGGGTGACGGCGTGGGTGTGGGTGTCGGCGTGGGTGTGGGTGTCGGGGTAGGCGTGGGCGTCGGTGTGGGTGTGGGTGTCGGTGTGGGGGTACTGCCGGAAGTGCTGCCGGTGAGCGGCGCGTTCTCTGATTTTTCGCCCCTGTACCAGTCCTCGTTCCAGTAGTCGCAGGACGCGACCATCATGACCGACGCGGCAATGGCGCATGCCGCCGCCAGCCGTAAGAGAGTTTTCTTCATTCTTCTGCTCCTTGATACTTGTATTTCTGGACTATTATATTTCTTATCCCCGGAAAAACGGCCGCGATGCGCCCGACTGAGCCGACCGCATCGCGGATTTTCTCACGGAGGAAATAGACATGTATAGGATAGTTACTTAGGACAGAGTTATGGCTGTATGGAGCTGTATGGAGCTGTATGGAGCTGTATGGAGCTGTATGGAAGAAACTTCCTTCATTTTTTCTTCGGTTCCTCTCAGTCCTAATATTCTATTATCATAATACCATGTTATGCCCCTCCTGTCAAGTATGAATATGATGTTAAGCAGGGCGGAGGCGCGGGCGGTTCCATGCCGCCCGCACACTCAGGCAAGTACCGTGTCAGGAACGGAGGTTTCTGACTGCCTGGCAAGAAATGCCTACAGCTTCTCTATTTCAGCAACGGACAAACCCGTTATCTGCGAGACCTGGGATACAGGCAGCCCCATCGCAAGGGCCCTGCGGGCAGATTCCTTGAAGCCCTCATCACGTCCCACCTTGCGCCCCTTTTCCATACCCTCGTCAAGGCCTTCTCTCCGGGCAGCCCGTAAGGCCTGAGATGCGGTCGCGCTCATGGAGCTCCAGATGATACTGGGTCAGCCACAAGTCGCGGTCCGCGCTGATTGATGACAGTGATTTCTGTGCCTGCATAAGTCCCTCCTTCTTGCTTGTCAACACATCTATGATGCCCTTCTTCTCTGGATTGTCAGCGTCTTTCAAGAAAATGGCCCAGTTCTCAAGGTCCGTGTTGGTCTCAAGGCTCCCTTCCAGTTTCACGGCCTCGGGAAGCTCTATGAATATGATGTTGAGCGAGTTTGAAAGCTCCCGACCGTCCTTTGTCCTCATCGCATATCGGCTCACGGGCGTCTTCTTCACTTTGCGGTTGCGGGTTTCGACACGTTTTTGGAGACGTATTCAAAGTCAAGGACACTTATCTGGTAGACGGTCGGAGCCTTCTCCCAGCCGTCCCCTTTTTTCAGGTAAGTCGTCTCAAGACGGGCAACCTGGTACTCGGCCCGCTTGCCGTAGTCGTACTGCTAGTTGAATGCCTGCATTTCTATGTCCGCCGATAAACCGTCGTCAAACTCGCAGGAGATGTCATAACTGACATTCCTCTGTCCGATAAAGCCGATGGGAGCATCGTTGTTGCGAATCTCAAAATGCGTAATCTTCCGCTCGGTCGCGGCTTCCAGAAAGGACTGCAGCGCGCCCTTCGACTCCGGCGTGTCCTGCGTGAACAGGGCCTTGAATGTGGAGTCGATGCGCGGGTTTAGCAGTGCGCCCGTCCCGGCCTGGGAAGCGTATTCCTCTTCGTTCCTGTACTCTGCCTGTGCCATGCCGACAGTATACCACGGATTCAGGCTTTCAACAATGGCCCGACGTAGCGGAACCTACGGACAGGCGGCCCGCCCCGGGGGAAGGCCACCCGATGGCGAGTGCGGGGCACGGCGGATACCGCTCAGGCACGGCGGCCCGCCGTCAGGTGATGCCCGCGCCACAGGCGGACACTGCACGCACAAAAGCGTACAGCACCTCCGCCCCAAGCCGAACCGATTATCCCCGAAAAAGTGTATAAAATCCATCAAAGTATCCCCGAAAAAATGTAAAAAACCACAAGGGAGGCCGCTATGGACAGGGACATCATCGCAAGGCTGGCAGAATGAGATAGGCGAATTGGACAGGCTCACCATCATAGAGCTTGCGGACGAGGTCACACGGGCTTTGGCCTCGAAGTATTCTAACGTCATGCAGGGGGTGGACAACATCATGAGAGGACCTATCATCGAGACGAAGGCGAAGAAGGCCTGGAACGCCGGGATGCAGAAAGGCATGCAGCAGGGGATTTTCTCCGCGTATAATGACCTGATAAAGTCGGGCCTGCTCTCCATGAAGGACGCGGCCGCAAAGCTGGGGATGAGCGAGGCGGACCTTTCCAAGCAGTTCGCGTCCTTTTCCCTGAAGTAATCCCCATCTCTCACCCGGCGGACACCACACAGGTAAAGCCCTCCCCACTGGAGAGAAGGCCGCCTGATGGCGAGTGCAGGGCACGGCCCGCACAGCCTTGAAACTGTGCCCCCAGATGGCTTATAATCCCCCGTATGCCAGCGAATTTCATCAGGCGGCCGTTCCGCTACAGCTTTTCCAATGCGACCTTCATGCTCATCGCCGTCAACGCGGCGGTCTTCCTGCTGACGAGCCTCTCGCCCCGGCTGAGGACCTGGCTCTCCATGAACGTCGTCATGGTCGTCCATTACCGCTGCTTCTGGCAGCCGGTGACCTATATGTTCACCCATGCGGGCGTGCGGCACCTCTTCTTCAACATGCTGGCCCTCTTCTTCTTCGGCCTGCCGGTGGAGAAGACGGTCGGCAGCAAAGAATTCCTCCTGCTCTATTTTTTCTGCGGCATCATGGACGGGCTCATCTCGCTCGCCTTCTACTACCTCGTGGGCGGATACGGGGTATTCCTATTGGGGGCTTCCGGGGCGGTGTACTCCCTGCTCCTCGCCTACGCGGTCATCTTTCCCCGGAGCCGTATATTCGTCTTCGGCCTCATACCCCTCCCCGCTCCCGTCATGGTCGCACTCTACGCCGCCATCGAATTCCTGAGCCAGTTCTCGGCGGACGGGACCGCCCACTTCACCCACCTGACCGGCTTTGCCCTCGCATGGCTCTACCTCCGCGTCCGCATGGGCCTTAAGCCCGTCAAAATATGGAAGGACGCCTGGCGGGGCTTCTGACCGCTTTCACGGGGGAAGGCCGGACGGGGAGTCTTACCAAAAGTCCCGGATTGTGCTATACTACCCGTATGGAACGGCTGACCTACACGCTCATGAACCGCGAGACTCCCCTCTGCGACTTCATCATCGAAGGCGAGGGCGAGCTGGAACTGTGCAAAATCACGAGGGAACACCGGAAGCTGCCTTTCTGGTGCGCGGACATCGATTCGTGGAACGCGAACAGGAGCGCGGCCAAGCACCGGGAGCACGTGAACAGAATCCTCGAGATGTGCGGGGGCAAGACAAAGAGCGGCTTCATCGCGCTGACCCACTGCCTCTCGCTGACCGACACGCTCTGGGTGAAGAGCGACCGCGAGGACGTGAGCTGGGCGCAGGTCAACCTCTACGAGAATAACTTTGACGAGGTTATTTCCAAATTATCTTTCGACGGCAACGGGCTTTTCGGCATCCAGATGTCCACGACTTCCCCCGAGCTGACGACGGACGGGGCATACGACAAGTGCTGGCTGAACGAAAAGGACGGAATCCACCTGATAAAGACCGGGAGCGAGGGGGGCAGGAACACGGGCCTTGAGCCTTACGGGGAAGTCCTCGCGAGCCAGGTCTTCGAGCGGATCTGCGATTCGGTCACGTACACGCTCAGGAAGTACGATGGCAGGGTTGTCTCGGACTGCAAGCTCTTTACCTCGCAGGAATTCGGATACCGCCCGATTGCGCTGTTCTACAAGGATAAGCTGACCCTCCCAAGGCTGATTGAAATCTACCGGGAGGCGGGCTGCGAGGACGCGTTCCGCCGCATGGTCGTCGCCGACTGCATCACGCTCAACTGCGACCGGCACTTCGGCAACTTCGGCTTCCTCGTCAACAACGAGAGCTTTGAGCGGGGCCTGCTGAACCCCTGCTTTGACTTCAACATGGCCTTCGTCCCCTTCGCTGAGGAAGGATTCGACTTCGGTAATCCTGAACTGGACTTTGACGGATACCTTTCGCAGCGCGGCCCCGTCATCGGCAGCGACTACGTTGCCCCCGCCCGCGCCATCCTCACGCCGGAAATACGGAAGTGCGTCGAGGAAATCCGCGAGATAGCGCTCACCGTCCCCTGCGACCAGAAGTTCACGGAGAAGCGGCTCGCGCAGATGAACATGATAAAGAACGTCCAGTGCGAGCGCATTCTGGGCTTCGATGCCCGCTGGGAGTTTTAAGGAACAAAAGGAGGGCCTCAGCTCTCTTTTCTCATGTGAACCATTTATATTCCGGAGGAATATAAACGCATTTTTCGGAGCCGGACAGCTCCGTGTCAGCAGGTTGACGAATCAGAACGGAAGGTACGCTTTATATTATTTGCGTAGACGAACGGAAGACGGAGATGGAAATAGAAAACAAACAAGGCTTTTGACGATTACGGATTGCATTCGTTTTTAGAGAAAAGATTTTTAATCGCGAAGGATTCATACAATACACTAATTGTAAACGGAAATTCAAAAAGTGCGTGAGGGGATAATTCCGAATTAATCTATTAATCAGCACATCCGCTATACTGCAATTTTACGTGTTTGTCAGATTTCGATTTCACTGGAACGAAAGACATCACCCGGGCGCATGAAAGAGTCAGCAAGGCTGTATATATGTCTGGGACAGGCGGCAAAGAAGAGCAAATCTTACTGCAAAAAGCTTTCCGACAAGCGGGGAAAGTCCTGTAGCAGGGCTGTTTTCATCTTGTAACTAGGCTAGTTACAGTTTGTAATCGGTCTTGTTCCGTTTCGTAACTGGGCTGGGAAATATTTCTCGGAGGGTATTCGTTGCAGGGAACACGCCCTGCAAACGGTATTAATTATAGCATGAATCCGTATGAAAATCAACCCTGCAACGTCGGGCGGTCATTGAAGTTCTAGATACTGTTCCGTTTGGGCTGGAACACTGTACAACCCGGGCGGACTGTGCTACAATAGGTTTATGGAAGAAAAAGACTTCAAGAGCGAAGAGGAATACGTCTCACAGGCCGGCACGGGCGCGCTACTCAATCCCCGCGTGTGAGCCGCTACGCCATGCGGACCAAGGACGGAAGGGAGCTTGCCAACGCGCTCAACATCATCTTCGTAGAATTGCCAAAAGCCAAGGGGCTTGAGGACAGCCTTGAGACGAACACCGCTCTTGAGAACTGGGCGATATTCCTGAAGGATGCTGACAATCCCAAGAAAGCGGATGTCATACGGAAACTTACGGACAAGGAGGCAGGGCTTATGAACGCACAGAAATCACTCTCGTCAATCAGCGCGAACCGCGACCTGTGGATAGCGCAGTACCATCAGGAGCTCCACGAGCGGGACCGCATATCGGGTCTTGAAGCTGCCCACAATAATGGAGTGAGGGACGGAAAGATACAATCGGCAAAGAATGCCCTCTCGATGGGCCTTTCTCCGGCACAAGTCTCCAAAATCACGGGGCTTTCCGAGGAGGAGATAAGAAAGCTCCAGTAAGGAGGCCGGACTTATGAACGCACAGAAATCACTCTCGTCAATCAGTGCGAGCGTATTCTGGGATTCTATGCCCGCCGGGAGTTTTAAAAACAAAAAGAGAGCCGTAGCTCTCTTTTCTCATGTGAACTATTTATATTCCAGAGGAATATAAAAGCATTTTGCGGAGCCGAAAGGCTCCTTGTTAGCAGGTTGACAAGATAAATTAATCAGTACGTCCACTATACTACATTCGCGCGTATTTGTCAAATTCCATCTTCACCATGACAAAAAATTCTCCTGGATGTGTGAGGACTGAACTCCGCCAAGCTGCTGAATCTGGAACACCATGTATAATCTTGTTATAATAATGCTATGAACTATCGTCTTGGTCTTGATTTGGGCACGAATTCCATCGGGTGGGCAGTGTATTCGCTGGACAGCGGGAATGAGCCGTGTGAGCTTGTCGATATGGGGGTCCGCATATTCTCGGACGGGCGCGACCCCAAGACAAAGGAACCCCTTGCGGTGGCACGGAGAACTGCACGCGGCCAGCGCAAGCTGATTTACCGCCGGAAGCTCCGCAGGAGGGCGATGTTCCGCCTCTTGCAGTCGCAGGGCCTGTTCCCGGCGAGCAAGGACGAGGCGCGGAAGCTGAAGCTGCTGAACCCCTACCAGCTCCGCATCAAGGCACTTGATGAGAGACTTGAGCCGCCCGAGCTTGCCCGTGTTTTGTTCAACCTGTCGGTCAGGCGGGGATTCAAAAGCAACCGCAAGGACGGCACTGACAAAGATGAGCCTGCTGTCTCAAAGTCCGGGGAAAAGCTCTCCCAGGCCGATATGAGCAATGAGCTTTCGAAGACCGTCTCGGCATCCGGCTGCAGGACGCTCGGGGAATTCTTATGGAAGAACCAGGACAAGAACCATGGAATCCGCTTTGTCCCGGGGAGGATGCCGTACTATCCGCTCAGGCAGATGTACGTTGACGAATTCAACGCAATCCGCGCCGTGCAGGAGCCCTTCTACAAAACGCTGGACTGGGATGCGGTCTTTAAGGCGGTTTTCTTCCAGCGGCCGCTGAAGCCGCAGGAGCGTGGCAAATGCCAGTACATGGCGGACAAGGAGCGCACGTTCAAGGCCATGCCCTGCGCCCAGAGGCTCCGGATGCTTCAGGAAATCCGCAACATGGATTACCAAAATGAGCGCGGGCAGAAAATTCCTCTCTCGGAGGACGACGAGAAGACGCTTATTTCCCTGCTGGACACGAAGGAAAAGGTTCCGTTCGACGCTTTCAGGAAAGCCCTGAAATTATCCCCAGCCTGCACATTCAACCTGGAATCCGAGAGCAGGACAAGCCTGAACGGAAACGTGACCGCCGTGAAGCTCCGCAGCAAAAATCGTTTCGGGGCTCTGTGGGATACGCTGCCGCTTGAGGAGCAGGATGCCGTCGTGGAAAAGCTCATCACTGCGGATGAGGACAGGGAAATCCTCGACATGCTCGCAAAATACCCCCTCAGCGACGAGCAGAAGGAGTCCGTCGTAAAGCTTCAGCTCCCGACCGGTACGACAATGCTCTGCAAGGAAGTCTCGGAACGGCTGGTTCACAAGATGGAGGAGCTGGGCTGCAACTATACGACCGCCGTGCAGGTCCTCGGCTACAAATATGCTGACCAGAACGTGGAGAAATACGACCTGCTTCCCTATTACGGGAAGGTTCTCGTCGGCTCCACGATGGGAGGCAACCCCTCGGAGCCTGAGGACAAGCCTGAGCGCAGGTACGGCAAAATCAGCAACCCGACGGTCCATGTCGCGCTCAACCAGACCCGCACGGTCGTCAACGCCCTCATAAAGGAATACGGGAAGCCAGCACAGGTTGCCGTGGAGCTCTCGCGCGACCTGAAGGCAAGCCGAGAGGCCAAGGACGCGATGGTCAGGAAGCAGAACGAGAACAAGAAGAGGAACGAAATACTGAACAAGAACATCCGCGAGGGCTACGGCATCTCCTATCCCAACCGCAATGACCGCCTGAAGTTCCGCCTGTGGGAGGAGCTCGGGGCCTCAGGTTTGCCCAGGCGGTGCCTGTACTGCGGCAAGACGATTTCCGGGGCAGAACTGTTTACGAAGAATATAGAAATAGAGCACATCCTGCCCTACAGCCGGACGCTGCTGGACGCGGAGTCCAACCTGACCGTAGCGCACGCGAGCTGCAACGCATTCAAGAAGGAACGCTCGCCATACGAGGCCTTTGGCTCAAGCCCGTCCGGCTACAGTTGGGCAGGAATCCTTGAGCGGGCGAACCAGCTCAAGAACCCCGCCAAGCGCGGGAGGTTCGCAATCGATGCCATGGAAAGCTTTGATAAAAACAGCGGCTTCATCGCCCGCCAGCTGACGGACAACGCCTACCTTTCAAAGATGGCACTCAAGTATCTGCACTGCGTGTGCGACAAAGTGTGGTCGGTGAACGGGGGCATGACCAAGCTGCTCCGCGACAAGTGGGAGATAGACTCCATCCTCAAGCGCAGGATTGACGACAAGGAGATTGCGCATTTTGAGCTGAAGGGAGAGCAGATTGGCGAGTACAAGAAGAACCGCTACGACCACCGCCATCACGCGCTGGACGCGTCCGTAATCGCGCTCATAGACCCTTCCCTGGTAAAGGAGATTTCGACGCTCAACGCTCGGTCGCAGAAAAACAGGATAGAGGTTCCCCCTATGGCCGTCCCGCGCATGGAGCTGCAGGAGAAGGTGCGGCACATCGTCGTGAGCTTCAAGCCCGACCACGGGGCAGAGGGCAAGCTTTCCAAGGAGACGCTCCTGGGGAAAATCAAGCGGGAGGAGGTCGTAGACATCGCCAAGCTTGAGGAGAAGGACATTCCCCTCATCAAGCATGAAAAAGTCCGCGCGGACTTCGAGCGGGAACTGGCAGGAACAAAGGACATCAAGCTTGTCCGCAAGGCACTCAAGGACATCTACCCGCAAGTGAAGCTCTACCGGGAGTATTTTGTCGCCCGGGGTCCCATAACGAGCCTTTCCGAGAAGAACATCGGTGACATCGTGGATGCCAAGATCCGTTCCCGCCTGCAAAGCTTCGCCAACTCCCACGAGGGCGGGAAGTTCGAGGATGTCATTCAGGCATTCAGCGAGGAGACGGGGATAAAGAAAGTCCGCTGCCTGAACCATGGGCAGAAGCCTATTGCCATTAATGGAAATGTTCCTCGTTATTATGAACCCGAAGACTATTTTGCCGCAATAATCTGGACGATTCCTTCAAAGAAAGCTGGGGCGAAGCCAACGTACGAAGCCCAGTATATCCGCAGGAATGAGGTTGACAGGAATGGTAAGCCGAAAGTCGAAGTAATCGAGGCGTGGAAGAAGACACATCATCCCGCAGCAAAGTCGTCATCATTTGTCTTGCATAAAGAAGACTACTTGGAATTCAGCGAAAATGGTGTTTGGTATAAATGCAGGATAGCAGAATTTTCTGCAACGAATAACAAGCTAGTTATAATGCCTATATATGCTGCAACAAAGGCAAAAGAATACTCAAATTGGCTTGTTGCCACTACGGACTCCATGTTAGAACCTTGTTGGAAAATGAAAAACGGGAAAAATCTCATTTCCGTCAACGTCCTCTTCGGTGAGAAGCAGGCCCGTTTCATCACGGTGAACCCGATAGGCAGGGTTTTCAGAAAATAAGCTTATACCCTGCCCCGCATACCGATAATAAAAGTATGCTGAGCAGGGTTCTGGAGGTTCATGAGGAAAACCGCTATCTGTCTCTTAGCCGTGGCTTTGCCGTCATCCAGCAGGGGCAGGGGCAGGAGGAGCTGGGCAGGGTGCCGATTGACGACATCGGGGTGCTCTTGCTTTCGGCCCAGGGAGTCAGCGTCTCCAAGAACCTTCTGAACGCCATTTCCGAGAAAGGAGGCGTTACGGTGCTGTGCGGAAAGAACTATGCCCCCCAGAGTATGGTCCTGCCCGTCTACAGCCATTACCTGTTCGCAAGGGTCATGAAAAGCCAAGTTGATGCCTCTGTTCCCTTCAGGAAGCGGGTCTGGCAGCAGATTGTCACAAAGAAAATCAGGAACCAGGCTCGAGCCCTACGGCTCTGCGGCAAGGAAGAAGAAGCCGTCCTCATCGACAAGATAGCGACGATGGTGAAGTCCGGCGACCCGGACAACAGGGAGGCATACGCCGCCAAGATGTACTGGAAGGCCCTGTTCGGCAAGGACTTTGCCCGCGACAGGAATCTGCCGGGCATCAATTCCTTTCTGAACTACGGATACGCGGTCATGCGGGCTTCCATGGCGCGGGCGGTATGTGCCAGCGGCCTGCTCCCGGCCCTCGGAATTCACCATGACAATTACCTGAACCAGTTCGCGCTTGCAGACGACCTCTTTGAGCTCTACCGCCCGATAGTGGATTGCATTGTCTTTGATATGTGCCCGAAAGACGGGGAGGAGCTGGGGCACGGGCAGAAAACAAAGCTTACGAACGCGTTATGGATAAAGCTGCATACTTCGCAGGGGGACTCCCCGGCCTTCCAGAGCATGCAGTATCTGACGGCTTCCTATGTCCACGCATTGGAAGATGGAAAAGCGGCCATTGATTTGCCTGAATGGGAGGGAAATGCGGATGGCGATGCCGGAGCTGAACAGGTATGAGCTTATGTGGATGCTGGTTTTGTTTGATTTGCCCGTCGTTGAGAAAACAGAGCGGAAAGCCGCGACGGAATTCAGGAATTTCCTGCTGGACAACGGATTCTCCATGGTGCAGTACTCCATCTACACCAAGCTTTTCTCCGGCAAGGATGCCTGTGAGAAGTATTACAAGCTCATCGGCAGGAACTTGCCTTCCGAGGGGAAAGTCGATATCATAACGATAACGGACAAGCAGTATGAGAACATCATCAGTTACACGGCCGCAGAGAAAACGCCCAAAAAACGGCAGGAACAGCTCCTTTTGTTCTGATTTTTGCCCAAAAAATAATACGTCCTATGCACTTCAATCCCTTGTCTGGGAAAGAAATACATCGGACGTATTATAACTGATTAATTCATCCTGTCAACCTGCCCTGCGGTCATTGGAGCCCGGCCCCTGTTTCCGCAATGAAACTCAGGACGGGGGCCATTCATGCTCCAGTGCGGGATGTTCTCAATCGGTCAGAGACTTCCCCACGACGGCAACGAGTTGTACGATTGTAAGGGCGCTCGTGAGGCCGGCGGTGTCTTTGTGGAGAAGTCCGTCTGAACCATCCGGCGAACCTGTGCCGGAGAATGCAAGGCGGATTTCGTCGCTTGATTTGTTGAAGCCTGCCGGAATCACCGCCTCATAAATGACGGACGGCTGCCCGTTCACGCCGGAGTTTTTCTTTGTATAAAAATCATTGTAGTCAAAGCTCGTGTTGAACTCAGCCCGTATTACATACGCTCTGTCATCCAGCTCTGCATCAAAAATAACTCCGCCTTTCG
>CACYDQ010000493.1 GCA_902773215.1 uncultured Spirochaetaceae bacterium
TCGGTGATTCTTTGTCCTTCCATATACTACTCCCCCCTTCTATTCCGGCCTCGTGCCGGTGTTCTTTTCCGCGCTCACCGCCTGTACGTCGGGAACCGCATCGATGTGCAGCTTCTTTGCGAGCAGGGGGTAATGCCGCATCTGGTACAAGTCCGTGTCCATCGCCATGACTTCCTTTATCGGGTACGCCTTGAACAAGGGACGCTTCATCCTGAACGTGACCCAGAAGAACGCATACAGCGCAAGGAGCAGGGTGACGAAGGCAAAGACCGAAAAGATAATCAGCCGATTCTGCATGTCGGGCGCGATGTTCCAGATCATGAAGAGGTTCCCTACCACTCCCAGAAGCGGAATGACAATCCCGAATGGCAGCCTGAATGTCCTCGGTGCCTTGGGCAGCTTGAATCTCAGGACAATCACGTCTATGTGCAGGACGACGTAGCAGAAAATCCAGAACACGCAGCCCGTGTTTATCAGGAAGACAATCTTCTCGCTCGTCCCCAGCCCGGTCGCGTTTATCGCAATCAGCGCGGTGGTGATGAGGATAAGCCCCACGTAGGGCGTGCCGCTCTTGTTCCTCCGCATGAAGAGCTTGGGAAGCAGGTCAATCTTCGCCATGCCGAAGCAGAGCTGGCTCACACCGAACATCGCGGTGTTCACCGTGCTGACGACCGCAAGCAGGGAGACGACCGTCATCCATGCCGTGCCCGCCTTGCCGAGCAGGGCTGTCCCGTAGAGCATGTGGGGGACGGTGCTTTCTCCCAGCTCTGCCCAGGGGGTATAGTTGCTGAATCCCACGACGATGAATATCTGCATCACGAGAATTATCACCAGGCTCAGCACCATTCCGAGCGGCACCATCTTGCGCGCGTTCCTGACCTCGCTTGAAATCGGGACGATGTATTCCACACCGATGAAAAGGAAGAACGACAGGCCCAGGAGGGAGAAGATGTCTCCCATCTTCCCGGAAATGACTGCGGGCTGGTCCACCAGCGTGGCAGGGTTCACCTTGATGCAGCCGAGGATTCCCATAATCACGAGAGAGCCGATGAGGGCATAGGCGACGACGTTCTGTATCTTGGCGAACATATCCACGCCGCGCAGGTTCAGCACGAAGAGAATCAGCACGAGGGTGACGGTATACGCCGTGCCCGTCACGGGTATGCCGAAGAGCGTCTCCCCGATGACCGCGCTCAGCGTATTGCCGAACATCGCCGCCTCGCTGGAAATGAGAATCATCTGGCAGCAGAGGAAGCCTCCCATGCTCGTTATAATCGTCAGGAATGGTCCCGCGCAGGCAAGCGTGAACTGCGCCATGCCGCCCGTCAGGTTGGGCATAAGGGCGTTCAGCTCGCATATCGAGAGGGCCGTCAGTATGTTGAAGGCACAGGCAATCGCCATGCTGATGATGAAGGGAAGCCCTATCGCGCTGGAGCCCTGCCCGATGGAAAGCAGGCAGCTGGTCGCGACGATAAGGCCGACTCCCGTGGCAATGACGCTCGCAAGCCCCAAAGATTTCTGTTCCATAGAGGACCTCCTAACTTTCCAGCTCCGTGTGGAGCGCGGCGGACATCTGCACTTCCAAAAGCTGCGTGGGCCTGTTCAACGCAGAGACAGTTACGGCGGTGCAGAGGGGCATGACATCGTGGAATATCTCCGTGTATGCCTGCCAGCCGGACTTGTCGAATCCCGGCGTGAGAAAAATCTGGAGCTCGTATACGTCCTCTTTCTTTCCCCCGGCCTGTTCGATGATGCCGAGCTGTTTCTCAAGGATATACTTCATCTGGGCATAGGAATCCCCTTCGCCGTACACGGAGCCGTCCGCCTGCACGGAAGTCGTTCCGCCCACAAATATGAAATCGCCAATCCTGACCGCACGGGAGTATCCCATCTTCTGTTCAAGCGGTGCGCCCGAAGAATAGTTCGTCCGTTTCATGCTCATTTCTCCCCCGATATGAGGGCGGCTTCGCCCTCCTCGCCCGTGCGGACGCGGACGATGTTCGTCACGTCGCTGACAAAAATCTTTCCGTCACCGATATGCCCCGTGTACAGCTCCTTCTTGAGGAACTCAATCAGCTCCGGCACGTCCTCCTTGGGGAGCACCATCATCACGACCTCTTTGGGAAGAAGCTGTATGTCCTGTTTGGCTTCCACTTCGAATTCCTGCGTGCCGTGCTGCACGCCGCAGCCCAGGACCTGAAAGACGGTCATGCCCGTTATGCGGAACTTGCCAAGCGCCTTCTGCAATGCCGTAATCTTTGATATGCCGGTGATAACCTCGACCCGTGAAAATTTCATAGTTTGTTTCCTCCATAAATAAATCAGTAAATACGAAAA
>CACYDQ010000494.1 GCA_902773215.1 uncultured Spirochaetaceae bacterium
GTCCGCGCGCCAGCGCCTTGTTGCCCAACATCAGCTCTTTCATCGTCATTCTCCTTACAAAGTCCTTCCATTATAACACGCGGGGGCCTGTAGGGGAAGGGGTAAGGCGGAGGCCACCGCAGAAGCCGCGGAATAGAGCTGCGTGAAGCGGTAATTTCCCTGCCATTATCGGTTAAGATATAGCAGGGAAGTCTGCTCGCCGAGCCTACCGGCAGATGACATTACGCCTCAACCCAGATGCGGATTTTTTCTTTCATCCCGTCCAGCTTGTTCAGGTATGGCCGCTGCTTGTCTTTCGGAAGGTCGAAAAAGTCCGTGGGCAAGCTCTCCTGCATATCGCCCCATTGCGGGCTCTTGCATTTGACAAGATATCCATAGCCGGAGGTCTCCTCGGCAGAAATTTCGGCAAGCAGAACGAGTTCGCTGTCCTGCCACCGGGCAAGACCGAACCAGCTGGAAACGGTTTTCTCAAGGTCCAAGCCCGTATAGGCAAAGACTTTCTGCTCCGGGTAAAAACAGGCGGATGTCCACGAAATGTCAGTACCTACAAACTGTTCATTCGACGGGTCATACCTGTACAGCCAGTAGGAACGTCCCGCGGAGCCGCCCGAGTCAGGAGCGAGCATAATATCCGTATAGCCGTCAAAGTTCACGTCAAACACATCTATGCCTACACTGTATGGTCCGAAATCTATTGTAAGTGACTGAAATTTCTTGTCGCCCACAAAGAAATCCATACGGGCTTTCCCGCTGTAGCACCCTTCATCTGCTGCCAGTATAGAGAGCTGGATCTTTGCCTGTTTTCCGCCTTTATCGAGAGGAAAGCTTTTTTCATATATGGCATCGACCCCGTCGTTGAACCAGTGGGTCTCAAGAAGCGTTTCTGGACTCTTTCCTTTTGTCGCCAGAAGGTCATCATGCATATAACAGGTGAGGTTGTACGCCCTTGGATAATCAAGGTTAAAACCGTCCGATGCGGGGTGAAACTCTTTCTGCCCGACCCCTTCCTGCTCCGCAGTTCCAAAAGGAACCGTAATGCTGGCACGGCCTGTCGCTTCGTTTGCTGCGGCATCTGCCTTTTCCGACTGACTCCCGGTTTTCTTCGTTCTTGAAGCACCGCACCCGAGCAGCAGCGTCGTCATAAGAGCTGCTATGACCGTAAGAAAAAAACGTTTTGAAAGATTCATATTTTTATCCTCCTCATGTTAACATGAGCGCAAGAGTTCCTTACATTCTCGCTTCTACGCCATCATCGCGGCTTCTTCTTCCAACGATGCCCCCTCCTGCCGAGCATTATACTGTATATGGGAGGAAAAAGAAAGTGTCTTTTAAGCAGGGTGCAAAATTCCCTGTCCTGCCAGCAGCCCTCCCCCGCCCCGTAGGCGGGGACAGAAGCCTCAGCGCAGGGCGACACGGACATGCTCCACTTCGACCGGTGTCTTGCGTAGCAAACAGAGAGCGTCCTCAAAAGGAACGTGAGCCACAGGATGTACTTCCCATGGCCCACGCCAGTCAGTTAAAAATCATTCTGAACTGTGGAGATGGAGTCTACAGAATCTGCTCTCATTAACAAACTCTCCTCATACTCCCGCACACGCTCCTGTCTCAGAAAACAACTAACTGCATCCGATATGCGCCTGGCACTTGGACTTTCAGGGTCGAACTCGATACCGGAGGACGATGAGGCCTCCTCCTCCAGAAGCTTTTGGAGTTTCAGTCTTTCGGCGTCAATGCCGTTCAAACATACAAGCTCGTCACCCGAAATGTCGAACGCATTGCTAAAAGGAGATGTGACTATCGCCGCTGGAACATCCCCGTTCCAGTTTGAAAGCTTCCCGTTGGAAGCGTCAATCTGCTTTGACAGGGCAAGCCCGCTGCTGACTGAACCGTGATTCAGAATCACCTGCACGGGATTGACGCGGGGCTTTTTCGGATTGGCAAAGACATAGGTAAGAAGCTCGTTTGAGTCTGCATGCGCGGAATAGAAATCCGACATATCCACTATCTTTGCCTTTACCTCATACAGGCGGACGCTCGTGGAGGGGACGGTTTTGTTGAACAGCTCTGCCTTGGAAAAGACGGGACTTTTCCTGTGCAATGCAAGATCCTTCAGCACGGAGCCTGCCGTACCAGCGGGAGTATAGCCGGTGAGAATAATCGTCGCGTTCTGGTCCGTCAGTGATTTTTCCACGACGCTCTGGATGAAACCTTTGTCGCACATTCCGGACGCGCCGACTATGATTGAGCGCGGGGCAATAAAATCACTTGTGTCTTTGGGAATTCTTTTGGTAATCCCGCCTACTTTTTTCGGTATGAACATCTCTTCGTTCGTAAAGGAGAAACAGTTCGCATACCTGTCCCCCATGAAGCTTCCCCCTGTCAGACAGGAAATTTTGCGATTCACATCATCGTCGGATGCCGTCTCGTCCGTATTCTGATTCTGCTCGTCAATGAATTCCTCCGGGATAAAAGGAGCCTTGTTGAGATAGCGGAAACGGATTTTCCCCTTTGAGTCCATGACCTTCGAGCCTGCACCAAGGTTATCGGCGTAAATCTTGTTGACTGCGTTTCCAAGCGGCGAGATGGAATGAATCGATATAAGATTGCGCTTGTGAGATGCGTCTTTAGCAGAGGCTATCCGCTTCGCCTTCTCCTTTTGCTTCATATTCTTGTCGTTCTCTATCTTTTTAAGCTCGGCTGCAAGCATATCATCCTTTCCAAAAAGGGCCTTCGACTTCAGCACGTCAAAGAGGTCTCCCAGAATGGTCTGCGTCCTGTCAAGGGCGAATGCGGGTATCACAACATAGCCATTGCCAGCGAGGGCAGTTTTTAAGGTCTGCTCCAGAAAGGGAAGTCTTGCGTCGTAGCCGGTACCCACGGAATGGATACGGCTCCCGTAGGTAGATTCCAGTACGTAAATCTCCTTTCCGTCTTCATCATTCGTGAAAGGAAAGAAGTTGGGCTTCAAGAATGTGGAGCCGGGATTTATGCCGTCAAAGCTGCGGCCGACATCACCGGAAAAGAAAATGGTCTTGTAGGATCCATGATTACCTTTGTCAAGCCCGGCCTTCTCATCTTCATCGAGGACATATTTGAACCACTGGACATAGATTGCGGATGCCCCCAGAATATGCGAGGACCGGATGAAGCATGCGCGTATGTCCGTCAGTATCGGGAAATATTTTGCGTGCGCATAGCCCCGTTCAATGTCATCAACGCTTTTCCAGCGTATCATGTCGACATCAGTCTTCTCAAAGAGCCCGCTTGAGGACGCAATGTCATTGAGCATGACCCGTGCCAGCTCAATCGTCGCATCCGTCGCGTAGACCTTTCCTTTAAAACCTTCCTTATACAACAGCGGAATGGCACCGCAATGGTCAATGTGCGCATGGGTCAAAAGCACGCAGGAAATTTCAGCCGGCTTGAACGACCATTCAGGCACAGAAACCGCATCGGTCACGGAATCCTGGAGGAGACCGCAATCCACCAGAATCTGTGAGGTCTTGCCGTCGCAGGAATATACCAATCTGGAGCAGGAACCTGTGACCGAACCGTTCGCCCCCTCAAAAA
>CACYDQ010000495.1 GCA_902773215.1 uncultured Spirochaetaceae bacterium
GCACAGGCGACCGTGCAGCCGACCATCGGGTTGTTGCCCATTCCCATGAAGCCCATCATCTCGACGTGGGCAGGAACGGAAGACGAACCGGCGAACTGCGCGTCGGAGTGCATGCGGCCGAGCGTGTCCGTGAATCCGTAGGAAGCGGGACCCGCGGCCATGTTGTCCGGATGCAGGGTGCGGCCGGTACCACCGCCGGAAGCGACGGAGAAGTACTTCTTGCCGGCGAGCAGGCGCTCCTTCTTGTAGGTTCCTGCGACGGGATGCTGGAAGCGGGTCGGGTTGGTGGAGTTTCCGGTGATGGAAACGTCAACGTCCTCGTGCCACATGATCGCGACACCCTCGCGCACGTCGTCCGCGCCGTAGCACTTGACGATGAGGCGGTCGGGGTTGGAGCCGTAGGGAATCTCCTTGACGACCTTGAGGGCCTTGTCCGTTCCCTCGCCGTTGAAGTAGTCGAACTCGGTCTGCACATAGGTGAAGCCGTTGATGCGGCTGATGATCTGGGCAGCATCCTTTCCGAGACCGTTCAGGATGACGCGGAGCTTGTTCTTGCGCACCTTGTTCGCGTTGGCGGCAATCTTGATCGCGCCCTCAGCGGCGGCGAAGGACTCGTGTCCTGCCAGGAATGCGAAGCACTGGGTCTCCTCGGAGAGGAGGCGGGCACCGAGGTTTCCGTGTCCAAGGCCGACCTTGCGGTCATCGGCGACGGAACCGGGGAGGCAGAATGCCTGAAGGCCCTTTCCGATGTTGGCGGCGGCGGCAGAACCGGACTTGTCGCCGGTCTTCTCCGCTTCCTTGATGGCGATGGCAGAACCGAGGACATACGCCCACTTGGCGTCCTCAAAGCAGATCTGCTGGGTGGACTGGCAGATGTCATAGGGGTCGAATCCCCTCTTCTTGCACAGTTCGCGGGCCTCGTTCAGTCCGGCCTCGCCCTCTTTGAATCCATACTCTTTCAGAGCCTTATTCACCTGGGGAATGCGGCCTTCAAAATCTTCAAACAATGCCATAGTATCTATTCCTCCGGTTTACTCTTTGCGCGGGTCGATGAGCTTGACCATTCCCTGATCGGCGGTCACGCGGCCGTAGTGGGTGCGGGCCTTCTCAATCGCCTCTTTGGGCTCGGTGCCTGCTTTCAAAGCATCCATCAGCTTTCCGATGTTGATGCAGTTGTAGCCGATAATCTGTCCGTCCTTGTCGACGGCGCAGGTCTCAACGTAGCCCTCGGTCATCTCCAGGTAGCGGGGACCGGTCTTGCGGGTGGCGAACATCGTTCCCACCTGGGAGCGGAGGTTCTTGCCAAGATCCTCGAGGGAAGCGCCGACCTTGAGTCCGCCCTTTGAGTACGCCGACTGGGTGCGGCCGTAGACAATCTGCATGAACAGCTCGCGCATGGCGGTGTTGATGGCATCGCAGACGAGGTCGGTGTTCAGGGCCTCGAGCAGGGTCTTTCCGATCAAAATCTCGGAGGCCATAGCCGCCGAGTGGGTCATGCCGGAGCATCCGATGGTCTCGACGAGGGCTTCCTCGATGATGCCGTCCTTCACGTTCAGGGTGAGCTTGCATGCTCCCTGCTGGGGTGCGCACCAACCGATTCCGTGGGTGAACCCTGACACGTCCTCGACTTTCTTAACCTTGACCCACGCGCCCTCCTCGGGAATCGGGGCCGGTCCATGATATGCGCCCTTAGCCAGGGGACACATATGCTCCACTTCTGCAGTGTACGTCATGTATATTCTCCTATATAAATGAGCTTAATGCAACAAGGGGGGAATGTCAAGGCAAACGAGGAAACCTCCACTTGCCCAAAGGCGGATTAAGCTTTATAATTCAAGCTACGAAGAACGTTCTGACCGGAGGTAGAGATGTTTGACAGGGTTGAATATAAGAAAATTGCCAAGAAGCAGCTCAAAGGCAGATGGGCGACGCCGGTACTGGCGACGCTCAGTTTTCTTGCCGTCAGCTTAATAATATGCTCCCCCCAGATAGTCGAAAAGATTCAGAATTCCCCGGGCACTTTCAGCTTCGGGACCGGAATTCGGCTTGAAAACAGCATAGGGCTCATCGCCCTGGGCATTATAGGCATAATGATGCTGGCCTACACCCAGCTTTTCACGGAACTGTGGAAGACACGGGATCCCTTGCCCTTCTCCACATTCCTGTCGGCGTTCTCCCTCTGGCTCAAAGGCGTGCTCGCCATGTTCTGGATGTATCTCTGGGTCTTCCTCTGGACCCTCCTCTTCTTCATTCCCGGAATCGTCAAAGCATACGCATATTCCCAGATGTTCTTCATCATAGCGGAGAACCCGGACATCGGGGTACGCCGGGCGATGAAGCTGAGCATAGAGATTACGAGGGGCTACAAGGGCGAGCTCTTCGTAATGGACCTGAGCTTCCTGGGCTGGGATCTTCTTGCCTGTCTGACCGGGGGTCTCCTTTACCTCTATGTCATGCCTTACATGCAGATGTCCAAGACCAACGCATACAAGATGCTCAAGGCGATGGCCATACAGGCCGGCCGTGTCAAGCCGGAGGACTTCGGCCCCGGGGAGCAGGACGAGCAGCAGGACTGGAAGCAGCCGGAGGAGAAGCAGCCGTTCAGCGGGCAGCAGGGGCCCTATACCGACCCCGTACAGCCAAAGAAAAGCGGCCCGGCCAGCACCGTGGCAGGCAGCTGGGACACATCTGCGGCAGAGGACGCAGAGGCGCATGAGGCCGCCCCGGATACGGGCAGCGTAATCCATCTTCCGCCCGCCGGCGACGACGACAGCACGAACTAGAAGGAGTTTTACATGAAAAAGAACAAGGGACCCGCCATATTCATCGCCGTGATAGTCATTGCAGTGGCCCTGTCGGCGTTCAGGATTGTCCGCTCATTCTCGGACGGGGCGGACGGAGGAAGCTACCAGGCCGGAAGCGGGCAGATGGTGTTCAAGGACTTCCCGAACTTCGACTTCAGCTTCAACGGCAAGAAGAGGCCTTCCCACAACTCTCCCTACATAGCAAGGCTCTACATCACCGGCACGATTCAGGAGGCAGGGGAGACCTACAACCAGCAATGGCTCATGGACACGATAGCCGAACTTCAGGACGACAAGAACAACCTGGCCATCGTCCTTTACATAGACTCGCCGGGAGGATCGGTTTACGAGTCCGACGAGACCTATCTGCGCCTGCTCAAGTATGCGGAGTACAAGCCCGTCTACGCCTACTTCGCCTCGATGGCGGCGAGCGGCGGATACTACATCGGCTGCGCGTCCAAGTACATCATGGCGAACCGTAACTGCTGGACCGGCAGCATCGGGGTCATCGCGGGGCAGTTCATCGATTTGACCGGACTGATGGACAAGTACGGCATCAAATCCAAGACCGTGCACTCGGGAAAGAACAAGACCATGGGCAGCTACGACGAGCCGTTCAGCAAGGAACAGCAGGACATCATGCAGGCCCTTTGCGACGAGTGCTACGAGCAGTTCACCGGCATAGTCGCGCAGAGCCGTAAGCTGCCGATAGAGCAGGTCCGGAAGCTTGCCGACGGGAGGGTCTACACGGCCAAGCAGGCAAAAGAGAACAAGCTGATTGATGCGGTGGGCAGCTGGGAGGAGCTTTTGGACGTGATAGCGGCAGCGGAATTCGAGGACGTGTATTACGACGTGGAAGACTACAGCTATGAGCCCGAGCAGGGGCTTTACAAATACTTGCTGGGACTGGCCGACAAGCTCGGAGGGCTCAAGGCGGAACGCTCCCCGGGATTGCCGGACGCGCTGCAGAAAATCATAGAACCGGAAATCCGCTACCCGGCATATCTGTACAGGAAGTAAAGCCGGCTGTCAGGAAGGTACGGAACTTTTCCCCTCTGCGAACAGCTCAGCCAGAGTCTTGGACAGCAGGGGCAAGTTCAAAGGTTTGTGGTAATAGCGGAAGACACCAAGCTCCATACAGCTTTGCTCAACATACTCGTCTTCCAAAGCAGTGACGACGATAACCGAGGGGCGGCCAAAGGAATCCGGGCTTCCGTTTATGTTCCGGCAGATTTTAACCCCGTCCACCCCCGGCAAATCCAAGTCCAGCACGACGACCCTGGGTTTTAGCGATGCCATCTTGGATCCCGCATCAAAGCCGTCATATGCCTGATGTAAGTCCAAACTTTCGTCCTTGCCCTTGAGATAACTGCAGATGATATCGTTGAAGGCCTTGTCGTCATCAACGACGAGGACGGTCTTGCTCATCTCCTGCAGCTTCGGCTTATGTTTTGTCTTTTCAATCAGTCCGGCGGGAACATTCATCTTGTTCCGCTTCATGAAGTCTATCAAATCTTCTGGATAGACCCTGTACTGCCCGCCCGGCGTAGTAAAAGCCTTAAGGGAACCCTTGCGAATCCAGTTTATGGCCGTCTGGTTGACCACCCCGCAAATCTTGGCGGCTTCCATGGCGGAGAACACAACGGGCTTCTCAATATCGGACTCTTCCCTGCTCATAGGGCTCAGCCTTTCCTCCCCAGCTCAAGGGATTTGCTGTAAGCGGCGGTCGCAGCGTCTATGACAAGCCCCCGGAATCCCCCTTCCTCCAAGGCGGCAACGGCCTCTATCGTCGTCCCGGCGGGTGAGCACACAGCGTCCTTCAGCTCGCTGATGCTCCTGCCATCTCTCAAAGCCATGACGGCAGCCCCCTTGAGGGTCTGGGCAGCATAGACATAGGCTTGCTTTCTGGGGATGCCGAACCTGACGGCCGCATCAGCAAGAGCCTCAATAAACATGAACGCATAGGCGGGGCCGGAGCCGGAGACGGCGGTCACTCCGTCCATCATCTTCTCACTGACGCACTCAACCTTACCAGCGGTCTCAAGGAGGGTAACGACCATTTTTATTTCAGTCTCACCCACGTCCTTGCCGGCACAGAGGGCGGTCATGCTCTCCCCGTAGACGGCAGGAAGATTCGGCATCATGCGGAAAATCTGCGGGGAAACAAATGTGCCGTCCGGAGCAGAAAGCCCCTGCCCCTCGACGTATCCCCTGATGGAAGAAAGCGTGACCCCTGCCGCCATGGAGACAAGAATCTTGGGCTTGGTAAAGGCAGGCTTTATCTCCTCTATGACGGTCTTGACGAACGCGGGCTTCACGGCGATGAATATGATGTCGCTTTTCTCCGCGACGGCCAGGTTGGACTCACAGGAGCTCGCCTTGCCACCAGATGACAAGTCCGACAGGGACTCGACGAAGGACTCGGCCTTGGAGAAATGCCCGGACGAGACGTAAAGGCGGACGTTCAGGGGGGATGAGGCTATTGCCTTGACCACCGCGCCCCCCATCGTCCCGCAGCCGATGCAACCTATACTCTTTCCATTTAAAACGTTGATAGCACTCAAATCTTTCATAAATCTATTCCAGCCTCGATGACAGGACCGTCCCCCCGAAAATCAGGTAGCGGCTCGCGTACATCTTGAAGTAATCATCATCTGTGAGCGTATAAGACTTAACGTTGCGACGGCTGGTGTCCGAAGGTTGCTCCCCTCCTGCCTCCAGCAGAGTCTTAATGCCGTATTCGCGGATTCCGGACTCGGCATTCCCCCTGGGATAGATGTCCAGCTCCATATCGTCGTCCCACTCGAACTCCGGGCTGAAGACCTCGGAGACCCTGCAATTTATAAAGGCCGCGTTGTCAAAATCCTTGCCCGTCGAAGCCTTGCCAAGGCCCGCGGTGCGGTAGACATAGAGGGAGCTCTTCCTCCGCTTCTCGCCCGTGAACGTACAACCCGTAAACACGAAGCCTTTCTTGCCCGCGTCCGTCCTGCTCTTGACCGCAAAACCGTTGTAGTCGCCCCGGTTGTCGTCACGAACGTGGATAGCACAGCCCTCCAGAACCGAGAGGTCCGGCTCCCCGTACACGATGTCAGTGTCACCCTCCACCCGGCAGCCGAGGAACCATGAGAAGCCCCGGACGAATATCGTGTTCTGCCTTCCGATGAAGGTCATTCCCTCCGCCTTGAGCGTCCCGGAAGCATTGTCCCAGACAAAAGCCTCCGCGCTGTCCGGCTTGGTATTCTCCGCCTCGACGGACTTGAGATGGGTGTTTTCCACCGTGAAATTCCTGAGGGTCACGTTCGTCGCGTTTGGTCCCAGATAGAAAATCGACCGGTTTTCCCGCCCTTTGTGAAAAGCCTCACAGTTGTCAGCCTGGATAATACAAGCGGAAGAGGGACCCTGGGTGCACTCCATGATAAGGGGATTGGACATGTTGTAACGTATGCTTTCCCGGTAGATTCCCGGCCCCAAGACCAGATGGAAAGAAGCTCCTTTCTCCACTGCCCCGGTCATAACCATCTCGTGCATTCGCCTGAACGCAGCCGTTATGGCTCCAGGAGACCTTGCGTTTACAGTTAACTCTAGCATAACGGGGGAAAGTTTATCATTTTTCTCTTTTTTTTTCAAATGCTTTCAGCATTTCACGGCCGTTACAGACCTTTTCTTGCGAAAAATCCTGTGCCAGAGACTGAAGCAACACAGCATGACTGTTGATTTTTGCCCGGAATACGTGAAGGAAGCGTTCGACACCTGCTACTGCTACCTTATCCCGTCCTAGAACTCAATTTGATTTCAAAAAGTGGACTCCAACTATAGAGGCCCGGACAATGTAGTGTGCGAGGATACTGCTACTGAAGGCGGACGAGCTGAGCACGGATGTCCTCGTCGTGTACAAACAGCTTTCCCTCAATTTTGACGAGGATGGGAAACTCATAGCGAAGGAAGAAGAAGAGGGTCCGAAAACACATACAATCTCGTATGACGAGAAGCCCAGCATACAGGCCGTCGCGACGGCTGCCCCCGACCTGCCGCCGAAGGAAGGAAAAGGCTTCGTGCAGAGGGACGGCGAATACAAGCGTCTCGGGACGGTGTGTCCCTCCTTGCCGGGATAGACCTGCTGACCGGGGAGGCAATCCCCCTGGTAAGTGACAGCCACAAGAGCTCCGACTTTATACAATTCCTGAAAAAGATTGACGAGAAATATCCTGAGGGCGACATCATACGCCTTGTTCTGGACAACCACACGGTGCATACGTTCAAGGGAACGTTGGCGTATCTCAAGACAAGGCATAAAAGATTCCAGTTCATATTACTTCAGAAATTAAAAGTCGTCAAAATTTGATTTATGTGACTCAAACTTCCCACATGAAAAAAGTGGATTGAGCCAGAAAAAACAAGGCAGAATCCCCCTAAACATGGTATAATAAATGTGCCAAA
>CACYDQ010000496.1 GCA_902773215.1 uncultured Spirochaetaceae bacterium
CTGCTTTGACGCGGGAGCCTGTCCCGGGGGCTGGACCTGGGTGCTGACCCAGCTGGGGGCCGAGGTATTCGCGGTGGACAGGGCGGAATTGGACGGGCGGCTCATGGCGCACCCCCAGGTCCAGTTCATGAAGCACGACGCCTTCACCCTGCCCCCCGAGGAACTGGGGAAATTCGACTGGGTTTTCTCCGACGTGATATGCTATCCTGAGCGCCTTCTGGGCTGGGTGGAAAAGTGGCTTGCAAGCGGTATGACACGGAACATGATCTGCACGATAAAGATGCAGGGAGACGTAGACTGGGAGCTGGTCTCCCGCTTCGCCACAATCCCGAACAGCCGGGTCCTGCACCTGAACTACAACAAGCACGAGCTGACGTTCATCAGCTGCCAGTAAAGGACGAAGACTCATGCTATTCAACAGCCTGCAATTCCTTGTATTCTTCCCTTCCGTCACCCTGCTCTATTTCATCCTGCCCAAGAAGCTGAAGAACATCTGCCTGCTCACCGCCAGCTATTTCTTCTACGCCTGCTGGAACCCAAAGTATCTGCTCCTGCTCCTCGCGACGACGCTCGTCACCTATTGCGGCGGGCTCCTCATTCAGGCAGCGGGTCGCAGGACAAGACCACTGCTGCTCGCCCTTGTCCTCGCATACAATTTTGGCGCACTCTTCCTTTTCAAATACTACGGATGTCTTTTCACATCTATCGAGCAGCTGCTGGCAAGGACAGGAACCGCATTCTCGTTTCCCAGGACCGCGCTGGAGCTTCCCGTCGGCATATCATTCTTCACCTTCCAGGCGGTGGGATACGCGATAGACGTGTACAGGAAAGATATACCGGCAGAGCGAAGCTTCTTCAAGTACGCACTGTTCGTATCCTTCTTTCCCCAGCTCGTCGCGGGACCAATCGAGCGGAGCAGGACCTTGCTCGCACAGCTGGACAAGACATACAGTTTTGACTATGATCGCGTCAGGAAAGGGCTCCTCATCATGCTCTGGGGCTTTTTCCTCAAAATCGTCCTTGCGGACAGGGCGGCAGTCCTCGTCAATCAGGTCTACGGAAACATAACGGCGTACCATGGTTTGCCCCTCATCATTGCGACGCTTTGCTTTGCGTTGCAAATTTACTGCGACTTCATGGGATATTCAACCATAGCACGGGGAGCGGGACTGGTACTGGGATTCAGCCTGACCGACAACTTCCGTCAGCCCTACCTCGCAAGCTCCGTCAAGGATTTCTGGCGCAGGTGGCACATCTCGCTCTCATTCTGGCTCAGGGATTATCTCTATATACCACTCGGTGGCAGCCGATGCACAAAGCTGTGCAAATACCGCAACATCCTGCTGACCTTCCTTGCGAGCGGCATCTGGCATGGTGCCGGACTGCAGTTTGCAGTGTGGGGGCTCCTGCATGGCATCTTCCAGATAGCGGAAGACATCCTTTCACCTCCCCTGACCCGTCTGCTCGACTCGCACGGTGTGGACAGGAACAGCTTCTCCTACCGCCTGCTGATACGGCTCAAGACATTCTGTTTGGTTACGTTCGCATGGGTATTCTTCCGGGCAGGAAGCCTTATTCTTGCCCTCAAAGTGATTTGGCGGGGGCTCAGGCTCACGAACATCGGAATGTTCATGAACGACAGCCTCTTTGAGCTGGGACTGACACCCTTCAACTTCGGCATGCTGGCGGCAGGAGCGGCAATCCTTCTCGGGTTCAGCCTGATGAAAGAAAAAAAGATATGTGTCTTAAACTGGCTTTCTTCGCAGCTTGTGGTATTCAGGTATGCCGTGTATTGGATAATTCTTATGATGATTCTCTTCTCATTAAACATGACGGGAAAAGAATTCATCTATTTCCAGTTCTGACAGGAAAAACAATGGAAACGAAAACACTGAGAGCATTCTTCAAACTGCTTTACAAATCGATTCTGGTCCTGCTCCCCCTGTTCGCATTGCAACTCTATCTCCGTTCCTGCCAGCTCTCTTACAGTGACGACGAGGTTCCCTATTACAACTGGGTAAAAGATCTCAAGGGGAATAATTTCGATGTCGTCATCATCGGGGACTCCACCTGCAATGCCGCATACCTTCCGAACATACTCGGAGAAAACGCAATCAACATCGCCCTTGGAGGAATGACACCCATAGAGAACTACCACCTGTTCCAAAGGTATATAGAAAAAAATGCGAAACCAAAAGTCTGCTATATCTCATACGCCGATATGCACATGCAGATCATCGACAATTTCTATACCCGGGTACTCTACAGCCACATCCTGACTTTACCCCAGCAAATCGAAATCTTCAGCCAAGCCCGCCAATTCGGTGAGGAACAGATTCTTGTCGCCGGCTGGGCGGAAAAATGGCTATCCACATACTTTTACTCCCCGTCAGTGTATCAACCATCCCTCATGGCAAGCAGTTTTGCCGAACGGCTTGACCACAACCGACATTTGTACCATAATGCCGAAATCCATCTGGGAAGCTACATTTCCCGAGAGAATGGAGAAAGCTGGGGTGTAAAACCATACACTAAAGATGATTTCATCGTAAACGCCATATTCGAATCCTATTACGATCGGCTCATTGAACTTTGTATGGAAGAAGACATCACTGTCAGACTCGTCAAGCTCCCTGTAAGCCCGCCCGTAACCCACAGCCAGAAGTACAAAGACGAATTCAATGCATTTTATGCTTCACTATGCAATAAATATCCGGAACTTACGCTCGATTGGTTTCAGGATGGATTCGACCAACATGATTTCACTGACTGGCATCATTTGAACCTAACCGGGGCGACAAAATTCTCCCAACTGATACGACAAACCTACCCTCAGGACTTCTCCGACGCACCTATAAGCGGGAGAACCAAGGAGGGCATAGAGGACTACATAGAAATCACCAATTCCCCGGAGCTGAAAGATTACCTGAGTCAGCAGTTGCAATCAAGATAGGAAGCCACGCCGTCCTCGTCGTTCGTTTTGGTCACGGCATCGGCGGCGGCTTTTACTTCGGGAATCGCATTCCCCATGGCGACACCAGTCCCGCAGAAGCGAAGCATCCCGATGTCGTTGTGGTCATCCCCGAACGCCAGCAGGCAGGAAGGCTCAAGCCCCAGATAATCGCACAGGAACTGTATCGCGACCTCCTTCGTCGCTGCGGCCGCCGAAAACTTGTACCAAGGGATATCGGAGAAAGGCAGCATGTCACAGCCCGGAACCGCCGAAGCAATTTCATGGGCCTTGTCCCTGTCGTCGGTCTGCACGCAGATTTTCATCGCGCTTTCATGGAAATCCCTGAAATCATCGTAAATCGCGTTGTTCGAATAGACCGTACTCTTATCTTCCTTCCTGTTCCAGAAGATTTTGTCCACCGTGTCCAAGGTCATCTCGCAGCGGTCCCCGCACACATCGTATGCCGCCGACAGCATGGCACGAGTCTCAGCGAGCGAAAAAGTCTTGGTGTAAATCAGTTCGCCCCTGTAAAAGACGCTCGCCCCGCCGTTGCAGATAAGGACATCCGGCTGTATCTGGGCTTCCCAGGGGACAATGTTAGCCCGCCCGCGCGAAGTGGAAAAGCCGACAAGCATTCCCTTCGCCCGGCACCGCTCCAATGCCTCGGCAGACTTACCGGAGATGGTCTTGTCCGACCTGAGCAGCGTCCCGTCCAAATC
>CACYDQ010000497.1 GCA_902773215.1 uncultured Spirochaetaceae bacterium
AGCTCGTCCACGTCGTAGGAGTTCGTCCCGTCGCTCGTCCAGTGCCAGAACTTGCCGTCGCCGCCGGCCTTGCGGGTGTACACGTCGATCTTGCTCGCGGCCATGAAGGCGGAGTAGAAGCCCACGCCGAACTGGCCGATGAGGTCGGAGCTGTCCGCGCCTGACTTGGACAGCTGCTCGATGAAGCCCTTGGTGCCGGAGCGGGCGATCGTACCCAGGTTGTCGTTCAGGTCCTTCTCGTCCATGCCGATTCCGTTGTCCTGCACGGTCAGGATGTTCTCCTTGTCGTCGAAGGTGATGTCAATCCGGGGCGTAAAGCTGATGGCCTTGAACTTGTCGTCGCTGACCGTCAGGTACTTGAGCTTGTCAAGCGCGTCGCTCGCGTTGGAGACAATCTCGCGCAGGAAGATGTCCTTGTTGGAATACATGGAGTGGATGATCAGCTTTAACAGCTGGTTCACTTCCGTCTGAAACTGATGTTTTGCCATATCGTATGACCTCTTTATGTATGGAAGAAGATTTTTCTAGTGTCAATATAGCGAAAAGAGGTGCGAATCGGCAAATTCGCGCCCGGTGCACGGAGCATGCAGTTATAACCGCAGGGTACGTGCAGTTATAAGCGCAGGGTGCGTGCAGCTATAAGCGCAAGGTACGTGTTCTACTTGTCCTCGTAGTGACCCTTGCACTGGATTATCTCTATCTGGCCGTCAAGGACTTTATAGACAAGCCTGTTCTTGTCATCAATCCGGCGGCTCCAGCATCATTCCCTATCCTTCAGGGGCTCCGGCTTGCCGATTCCCGAAAAGCCGTCCCGGTCAACAGCTTTCAGGAGGTCATTGATTTTCCTTAGCGTCTTCTTGTCCTGTGTCTGCCAATACAAATAGTCTGCCCACCCGGTTTCGGTAAAGATGAGCTTACCCATTTGCCATTGCCTCTAGCTGCTCCATGGTTTTTACGATGACTTTGCCCTCTTCCAGCTCTTTTAGGCTTTTGTCAATCGCCATCATGTTTGACTTGGAATAAAAAGGATCCTGATTGAAAGGGGCCTGGCTGGCGGAAGGCCGGGAAAGGAGCTGCTTCACGGTGCTCTCGATACTCCTCAGCTGAAGCTCCGAAAAAAACGGCAGCTGCGCTTCAACCTGTGCGAATGTCACTCCTGTCATACCGAACCTCCTTGCTGTGTGGCTCGCTTTATTTTACTGCAAAAGCTTGCACTTGTAAACAAACCTGGCTACAACCGAAAGTACGCGGTAAGTGCGTGCTTGACGTTCTATTGTATTATGATAATATCATAATACAAAGAGTCGCCCGAGACAAGCGCGAGGGGTCTTAAGTGATGATTGGACTCCGCCCTGTCAAGGCTCGGGACGTGACAGGCTCGGCACGGGCCGCCATGGGCCACAGCAAACGCTTGAGCATTTGGTTGCGTGAAGCTTGAAGGTTTTGTCACGTGAAGCTTGAAGGTTTTGTCACGTGAAGCTTAAAGGTTTTGTCATCAAATCAATGAGAATTTGTAGCCAACAAATTCAAACTATAGCCAAGTGGGCCACCTAACGCTTTTTCGGGGCTGGTGCATCAGCCGCCCTATGTTCCCCTGGCGCGGAGATTTTGTGAGGAAAGCCCTTTTAAAACATGGAGATTTTGTGATAAAAACAGCTTCCAAATACGGAGATTTCGTGATAGAATACCCCTAAAATGATGGAGATTTTGTGAGGAGCTTTATCCCATGCCGGAAAACAAGCTGAAAAGAAAGATATATGCCGAACTGCTGAGGTGGAAGCATGAATATGCCCCCGGATACGCGCTGTTCATAAAGGGGGCGCGACGCGTCGGAAAGACGACCATAGCGGAAGACTTTGGCCGCAATGAGTACAGGTCCTTCGTCACAATCAACTTCCAGTCAGCGAATGATACGATCCGGGATTTGTTCGTGAACAGCCTGCTTGACCTGGAATACTTTTATAATGTCATCCAGATGCAATACGGCGTAAGGCTCCACGAAAGGGAGTCCTTGGTCATATTGGACGAGATACAGCTTTTTCCCCTTGCGAGGCAGGCGCTCAAAAGCCTGCTCGCCGACGGCCGCTACGATTTCATAGAGACAGGTTCCCTTGCGGGCATTACAAAAAAAACAGAACGGGAGGAGATACTGATTCCGTCGGAGGAATACGCCATTGAGATGTTCCCCCTTGATTTTGAGGAGTTCCTGTGGGCTATGGGCGATGAGATGACGATGCCCATACTGCGGGGCAGCTATACCAATCTTAAGGCTTTGGGCAGCCTGCACAAGGATGTCTTCCGCCGCTTCAGGGAATATATGTGCGTCGGCGGAATGCCCCAGGCCGTCGTGAAGTACGCGGAAAAAAAGGATTTCGAGACAGTCGATTTCGTAAAAAAGGGGATTCTCGCGCTGTACAGGAATGACATCAAGAGCCAGGAAGAAGAGAACGGCAGCTACATCGGGAACATCTTGGACAACGTTCCTTCCGAGCTTTCCAAGCATGAGAAGAGCAGCAGCTTCAAACTGTCCCATATAAACAAGAATGCCAGGTACAGGGAGTACGGCGGCCCCCTGCGCTGGCTGGAAGAGGCCATGATAGTGAATGTGGCGAGGAGCGTCTCCGACCCCAGCCCCGCGCTGACGCTCGATTTGGATGACGAAAGGTTCAAGTGCTATTTGCTGGACACCGGGCTCCTCATAAACCTGAGCTTCGGCGACGGTTCCTACATGGACAATGACTTTTACAAGGCGATTCTGACGGACAGGCTTCATGTCAACGAAGGGATGTTCGTGGAGAACGTCGTCGCGCAGTGCCTCCGCTCCAACGGGCACAAGCTCCTTTTTTATGTGGAATATGATGCCAAGGGCAAACCGCTGATGGAGATAGACTTCCTGATACGGAAGGACAGGAAGGTCGTCCCTGTCGAGGCGAAGTCCGGCAAGTCCTTCGCCGTAAAGTCACTGCACAATTTCAAGGACAAATTCACGAACCGCGTCGGCCTGCAGTATGTCCTGCATGACGGGGACATACAGCGGGACGGGGAAATCGTGTACCTGCCGTATTATATGGCCTCTGTCCTCTAGCGCATGACCGGGCGGGGCAGCTGTGATGGCAGGGCTGTTATCTCATGATCTCATGATTGTGATGTTTTGCGTCCAGACAGGACTGTCGCTGAAGGCGTCCGTAACGGTCGACTTTGCTGTTATCTTAAGTATAAAACTATTCAAACCTGAAGGGAAAGATCCACATAAAGTGCTTAGGGAGATGGAAGACAGTTCTTCTTTGGTATAGCTGCCTCTACTAGTACCGCCTCCGCTCCTTGACATAGATACAAGGTACTCGACTTCTTCAATGGGCTGGTCTTCGTTGAATGTGAAACTCAGGGATGCACTGTCGGAATTCATTGTGAAAACCAGACTTGCGGCTTCCGTCAAGCCTGAACCGGCCGATATGGTAACATCCGGCTCGGTCATCGGCATGGCTCCCTCCGAAAGCAGGTTCAGGCTCACGGGTGGCGTGGATTTGCTGCCAAGCCCATCCATGGAGATTGTGCATTGTGCCGTCCCCACATAGTCTGGACCTGAAAGGGGCGAGGTATTGACGGAACTTACGGTCGGACTCTCTGAGGAGGAACCGTCAGCCTCGAACCAGTCTCCTATCGTCCAGGAATACGTGACCCCGGTCGGGATGGGGATGCCGTCGGGGTCGTCCGTTTCCACCGTATATGAGAGGGTTTCCGAACCAGTATCCCACACGTAAAATTTTGTACCGCTGGCTTTAGCCGTCACGACGGACAGGCTCGTGTTGTCCGTCAGCTTGAGGTCCGGTATGCAGAGCGTGAATGCGGACACGGTACAGGTCTTTGTCACGGGGGTAAGGCTGCCGTAGCTCAGCTCGCAGGTCACGGTCCAGCTTCCCGGGCTGGCATACGTCTTGCTGTCAAAGTTGGGGAGGTCCGACGTCTGTACGGTACACGTGTCGCCTGTATGCGAGAAGCTGTCGTTGTCGGAAACGGACCAGCTGTAGCTCATGCCGTTTATGGCCGTGCCGGACGTGATTGCGGTCTTGAGGTTGAAGGCCCCGCTTGCACCGGGGAGGAATGCATAGTTGTCCCCGGAGCTGTTGGCCGCGTTGTGGCCTGTCACGGAGTCCAGCTGTATGATGAAGTCCGGAAGCGCAAGGAGCTTGGACTGCATCATGCCGGTCTTCGTGACCGGGGCAGCAGCCCGGGTGTTGGACGCAGTACAGGTGACGTTCCATGTTCCGATGGCCGTCGTCACGCCAAGCTCCGCCGGCGTTTTGGAGACGCTCCGGCCGCTTGCAGTGCCGCTTCCTCCGCCAGCGCCGGCTTTCGTGATGGTCCAGGAGAACGTCGTTCCTGCCGGGAAGCTTTCGCCGGCAGACGGTTCGGCCTCAAAGGTGAAGGAATCCGCATCGTTCATGAGCGCGTATCTTGGCGGGACGCTGATTGCCGTGTCGTAGGAGGCCGGCGGGGTGATTCTGACGGTGAAGGCAGGGATTGTCACCGGCGGGCCTATGACGATGGACGCG
>CACYDQ010000498.1 GCA_902773215.1 uncultured Spirochaetaceae bacterium
ATGCTCACGTCCATGAGACCGGCATTGCGCATATCCTCGAGGTACTGCCTGATGGAGATGAACTTGCGGGCCACGCCCGTGTCGCCGTAGTGGAAGACGGCGGAGATAGGCTCGGCCATCTCGAGCGCGTACACCGGGCAGGTGAAGACGTAGCAGCCGTCGATGTAATCCGCCTCGGACAGCGGGATCTCATAGTGCCGGTCGTGGATGCTCAATTCCATCCAGGCCGGGTCGTTTACGAAGCTCTCGGACAATACCACGTAGAAGCGCATGCCGATGGTGCCGTCAAGGCGCAGGTCGCAGCCGATGATGGCGGACTGGGCAAAGAGGGCGGAGACATACACGTCGGTGCTCGGCATGGTGAAGGAGAAGGTGCTGTCGGCGTTGCGGGTGAAGGGAACGCTCATGTCGCCCCGGCGCACGACGAGGGTCTTGAGGGCATATTCGGTGTCAGGCGTCGCGGTGATGGTGACGGTCTCGCCCGGCAAAGCGCTCATCTTATCCACGGAGAGCTTGCCGAACTCGGCGGGCATGAGGTAGACCGTATGCTCGCCGATGATCTCGGCGGTAACGGGGCCGGACCACTCCGTAAGCTCGACGTAGTTGGGGTCGCCCACGACCTTGTACCAGATATCATACTCGCCCGCGTCCCGCTTCTTGGGCGTACCGGCAAGGGTGTTCTTCCGGTCGAAGCTGAACCAGATGCGCAGGGAGCTGTCGGGGCGCACGGTGGGCGTGACGAGGTTCTGGTATTCGCCGTCGCAGATCGTGCCCTCAATGGGCCGGATGTCGTAATCGTCGCCCATGACGGGGTACTTCTGATAGACGGTAAAGTCGGCGGTGACGGTCTTCGTGTTGTCATAGAGGTCCGAGCCCGCCACGGCGCGCACCACGTATTCGCCCGCGTCCACGGGGAGGCTGGCGGCGTAGTCGGAGTCGTCCGCGCCTTGCCGCTTGTAGGAGAGGGTGATGGGGATGCGGTTGGGATTGCCGGTGATCTCGGGCGTCTTCGGCTCATCGTCGTAGGTCCAGTTTTCGATGCTGACAGCCAGATCCGGGGCCATCTTCTCGACATCGCCGACGATGCGGATTTCCGCGCCGTGGCCGTAGAAGATAGTTGCAACGTTGGGATTCGTGCTGTCCACACGGTAGAAGATCCGGTAGATGCCGATATCGTCCCCCTCGGGAAGGCCGAGCACATCGTTGAAGCCGTCCGTGCTGTAATACACGGTCAGGCCGTCCACCTTGGGGAACACAACGGGATCGATGACCAGGGGCTGGAGCTCACCGGTGGCCGGGAGCCTGTCGTTGGGGAAGCTGAGCTTGGGGATCGCCTTGGCAATGGGGATCACCAGCTCGCCGGGCTCGCCCACCATACTGCCGTTTGCCTTGTCAAAGACCGCAAACAGGATGGAATAGTCTCCCGCGTCCGTGCCGGTGGGAATGGCGCTTGTATAAGTCGGCGCGTCGGACTTCACCGCGTAGCGGTACTCGTAGCCCTCCTCGTCGGTCACGCCGCCCTCCAGCAGCGCCTGGGACTCCATATTGTACATGAGGCCGGCCTTGGGGATGGGGTCCTGGGTCTTCGCGGTCCTGACAGTCAGGCCGTCGCCGATCGGTGTTTGCGGGAAGTCAGATGTTTCCTTGTAATACGCATAGAAGGTATATTCCGTGTCCGGGAGGAGGTCTTCAAAGTCGGGGACCTCCCTCCAGTCCCATGCGGTGGACTGGGATTGATGATCGTCATAGGCGAACATCACGTTTTCCATAGCCTCGAGGACCACGCGGTGAGCCGTGACGGTCTTCGCAACGGGCGTGGGGCCTTTGATCGGCTTGATCCATGAGGTCAGGCAGTGGTAGGAATAGTATTCATCCGTATACCACACATAATAGGCGCCCATTTCCGTGCCCGTCGGGACATTGGAGCTGAAGGCCTCCTTCGGGGGCTGCGTCGTGCTGTCGGTTCCGAGGGCGTAATAATAATCCCTGTGGTGATCGAGGCTCGGCTGGCCTCTTACAACAAGCTCCTGCGGCTGTCCGGTATAGTCGAGAACCCTTGCGTAGGGCGGATGAGTCGTTAAGCTTTCCATGTTGCCCGTGGCAAGAACGACCTTTTCGCTGGCGGGGCTGATGGTATAGTTGCCGTCTTCCTTATAACGCTGCTGGAAGTTGTAGCCAGCCCGGTACTGCAGGCCGTCAAAGACGGGGCTGTCCTGCCAGGGGTTGCTGCCGATGCGGTACTCACCGTTTTCGATCTCATTGAGCGTGATGGAATTGGGCGTGATATAGGCCACCGTGGGGGCTTCGGGCGCGGGGCGCTCGGCCTTTGCGATCTCCACGGGGATGGGGCCGTAGACCGCGGAATCCGGGAAGCCGCCGGTGTGATCGGCCGCCTTGTACCACACGTAGTACATACCCGCGTACATGGCCTGCGGCAGAGCGGCCGAGTACAGGGTCCGGTCAGGCTCCCTGCCGTCGGAATTGCCGCAGGCATAGAGCATGACGTCGTTTGCCTTGCCGGGGTTAACCAGATTCTGCTCCTCGCCGGTGTAGGTGAGGCTCCTGGCGACAGGCGGGTTGATCACATAAGAGCCCTGGATGATGTAGGACACCTGGGCCCGCACACCGCCGAGGGTGAAGCTTGCCATGTACTCGCCGGGCTCGGTGGGGGCCTCGGGGAGCTCAGTATTTCTCCAGCTGTAGACGATGTCGATATTGGGGGTGTCAAGCCCGGGGACAGAGCCGGTGACAGTCGCCTCGGGGCTGGACATGTCGTTATAGGCGGTCTTGGCCGGGGCGTGGATCGTGAGGGTGCCGGTCACGCCGTCGCCCTCAACGCATTCGGCCTTGACGGTGTCCGCCGTGTCGCCGTGGCCGAAGGTGTATTCGTGGACATGGATCTCAACCCAGTCCGAGGACGCGTCCAGCTCGCCGCAGACGGCGCGGACATGGAAGGTGCCGGGTCTCGTGAAATAGAACTGGTTGTTCTCGTCCACCAGGATGCCGCGGTTGTCCAGCTCCTGCTTCTCCCAAACGACGGGATAGCTGACCTCTCTGCCGGTCAGATCCAGAAGCTGCACGGCAAGCGCGCCGTCCTTGTCCAGCGAATCGGGCTTGTTGCCGACAGCGCCGACATAGCTGCCGCTCACGTTCACCGTACCCTGAGGTTCGGTGTATTCCTTGTGGCCTTCGACGGTGATCTCGAGAGCGGCGGTACGCTGCAGCATCCAGGTCGAGGTAAAGACCGCGTTTTCCTCGTCCTTGCCTACGTTATCGACCGTGCCGTAGATGCCCTCGTCGATCACGTACTTGAGATAGCACTTGCCGGGTCTGACCGCCGTATAACGCGTCAGGCCGGAGGCGGGGTCGTATTCAAGGACCACAGGCGCGTCGGGGCCGGTCCACGCCAGAAGATCGGTGTCATCCGGGCGCGTGACGATCCAGTGGCCTTTGAGCGAATTGAAGCCGTAATACGGCGCGTTGTTCTGGTTCAGGCCCTCCAGCTTGATATAGTTCGTGTAGGAGGATTCGCCCGCCTTCATGGTCGCACTCAGGTAGTTGAGATTCTGATAGCTCTGCATCTCGTCGCTGATAAAGCTCACGTCCGGGGCTTTCAGCCTGATGAACGAAAGCGGCAGGATCGGCGCGATCTCCTTCACCTCGGTGTAGGAGGTGTTCAGGACCTGATGGAAGGAAGCGCCCCTGTCAGACATGGGAACTCTGCTGGACACAAGCTCCGCAATATTCTTGGCCTGATAGCGCTTGAACACGTCGTTCCAGTTTACGGGAAGGTTGTTGACACCACTGCCGATCTCCACGTCGAGCGGTCCGTACTGGATGGCGCGCCTTAACAGCTCGGCTCTGGCGTCACCGCCGTCAAATCTGACGCAGAAGGCACCGGCCCGATTGTCCTTGCAACAGGAAACAGCAATGATAACGTTATACTTCAAGCCGATGGGGCAGTTGTAGTTGATGTCAACATCCGTATTGGCATGGCCCTGAGACAGGACCACGTTGGTGTAGGGCGGCAGAACGACGGCGATGGATTCATCCACACTGCCGCTTTTCGAGGTGCTCTTTCCTTCCTTCCAGTTGTTCTCAAAGGCCTGCGTTGCCGAGATGGTGGATTCCATCTTGGCCTTGGACTCGGCGCCGAAGACGTTAAAACCGATCTCCACGCCGGCTGTGATGGATTCGGAGAAGGAATAGCTGTTTGAACCGCCCACCTCGCTGCTGATGGTATTGGACCAGCCCGTGGACACATTCTGGGAAGCCGTCACCTCTTCGCCGGAAAGATTCTTGACGTTGGAGACGTATTGTCTCTCCTCCTCGTGATTGCCGTTTTGCCCGTTGTTTACATGCGTAACATAGTTGTTTTCCACACTGGCGTCCGGCAGGAGCGCGACAGCCGAGAAATCCGTGAAGTAAACCGCGACCTCAAGAAAGTCATTGGAGTTTGTCTTCTGAACTCTCATGTGCTTTGTCACAACATCCTGCTGCTTTTCAGCCTCCTCGGGCGTAACGTACGGCTTGGGCTTATGGCCGCCGTTCTTGTCCCTGCCCTGACTGAGACTTGCAGCATAATGGGACACCCAATAGCCGCATTTGAAATCGCCTATCGTTTTGCCGCGTCCTTCCAGAGCCATGCGGTCCCAATCATCGGAAAAACCCACTTTGTCGGCGGCAATCCCAAAGCCGAGCTGCATCCACCTGTCAGCCATGGACCAGCCGCCGAGCGCCGCGGTTTTTATATCCAGAAGATCCTTGAGATAATAGCCGGGAATGTCGAATTTGTCGGAATGCACGTTGTAATACGTGACCCCGTCGATCTCATAGGTGTTATTGGCGGGATTGGGCTTCTTTTCGTCCCCGTCCTGAAGCGGGGGCTCCGTATTCTCGGACGGCATGACCGGCGCGTCATCGGGATCAATTTCGTCCTCGCTTTCCGGAACGAAGGCCAGTTCCTCCTGCTGACCCTCTTCCTCCTCGGCCCAGGCCGGGGCGGCGAGACTCAGCATCATCACCAGCGCCAGAAGCAGCGCCAGGATGCGCCGGGACGCGAGGGCTCCCCCGGGTCTTGTGTCTTTTGCCATGTGTTTTCCTCCTTCAAGCTGTTTACTCCGCGCGGCGCATGCACACCGCGAATGCTTCCTTTTGTTTAAAATCGGGCCCGGCCTCCTTCGTGTCGCGCCGGCCGGCCCTTTTTCCCGATAATAGTAATACTGTCATTATAATCCAGGGTTTCCATAACTGCAATAAAATCAAACTGAATTTTTATACTTTTCTTTGTTTTCCATC
>CACYDQ010000499.1 GCA_902773215.1 uncultured Spirochaetaceae bacterium
CAAGTCCGTGCCAATCCGCTATAATTTGGCAATGGACATGCTGAAAGGAAAGAAAGCTCTCGTCACCGGCTCCTCTCGGGGAATCGGCCTTAAGATTACACAGACCTTCCTGAGCGAAGGTGCGGAAGTCTGGGGAATGTGTACCCACGAGTCAAAAGCCAAGGCGGAGACGGAAGCCCTCGCTTCCTCTCACGGGACTGCCTACCATGAGTTCTACGCGGATGCGGGCGATGCCGATGCGCTGAAAAGTGCGGTGGAGGCTGCCCTCAAGGAATCCGGCGGATTCGACGTACTTGTGAACAACGCCGGGATTACCCGCGACACGCTGAGTTTCCGTATGAAGAAGGAGGACTGGGATTCGGTCATCGCCGTCAACCTGACCGCCTCTTTCATTGTCAGCCAGATTATCAGTTTGGACATGATTCACAAGAAGTCAGGCTCCATCATCAATATGTCTTCCATCGCCGGCGTGCACGGCAATCCCGGCCAGGTCAACTATTCCGCCAGCAAGGGCGGCCTCATCGCGATGAGCAAGAGCCTTGCCAAGGAGTGCGGCAGCCGCGGGGTCCGCGTCAACTGCATTGCGCCCGGTTTCATTGAGACGGACATGACCCAAGCGGTCAAAGAAGAGGTCCGCAAGGCATGGGTGGAGGGCATTCCCCTCAAGCGTGCGGGCAAGCCGGAAGACGTGGCCAACGCCGCGCTCTTCCTTGCGTCCGACCTCAGCTCCTACATAACGGGGCAGGTCATCGGCGTTGACGGCGGCATGGGGGCGTAAATGGCAAAGAAGCTCGATTACAAGAAGGCCGGTGTCAACGTGAACGAAGGCTACAAGGCCGTGGACAAATATAAGAAGCAGTCCGAGCGGGCGCGGATTCCCGGCCAGCTGACGGAGCTGGGGGCATTCAACGGGATGTTCGCCGTGCCCAAGGGGATGAAGAACCCGGTCATGGTCAGCGGCACGGATGGTGTCGGCACCAAGCTGGACATCGCCTTCAAGCTCAAGAAGTACGACACGGTCGGAATTGACTGCGTCGCGATGAGCGTCAACGACATCCTCTGCTCGGGCGTGGCGACCTCCTTCTTCCTGGACTACATCGCATGCGGCAAGCTGGACGCGAAGGTCGCGGGCGAGCTGGTCAAGGGCGTGACCGACGGCTGCGTGCAGGCCGGATGCGCCCTGCTCGGCGGCGAGACCGCGGAGATGCCCGACTTCTACGACGAGGGCAAGTACGACCTTGCGGGCTTTGGCGTGGGCGTGGGCGAGAAGTCCGAGATGATTACCGGCGACAAGATAAAGGAGGGCGACGTGCTTGTCGGCCTGTCCTCCACCGGGACGCACTCCAACGGCTATTCCCTTATCCGCCGCCTGGTCAAGAATTTCAACGAGCCGTTCGTCGTGGACGGCAAGAAGACGGGGCGGACGATAGGCGAGGTTCTGCTGACCCCCACCCGCATTTACGTGCAGCCGGTCATGGAGGTGCTCAAGAAGTTCCGCCCGTCCGTGCACGGCATGGTGCACGTCACCGGGGGCGGCTTCTACGAGAACCTGCCCCGCATGTACCCCCATGCCAAGCCCGGCAAGAAGCAGCTCTGCTCGGTCATCAAGAGCGGCAGCTGGGACATCCCGCCGATATTCGACGAGCTGGTGCGGCGCGGTGCGGACGAGAAGAACCTCTATTCCACCTTCAACATGGGAATCGGCTTTGTGCTCGCGGTCGCCAAGAAGGATGCGGACGCGATAATCAAGCTGTTCAACAAGAACTCCAAGAAGTACCACTACGCCGGGATGAGCGACCTGGTCGCCTACGAAATCGGTTACGTAGGCCACACTGACAAGGAGATAAAGGGCGAGTTCAAGGGCAACAAGGCCATGACCCGCTTTGAGGATTAGGAGGCTTTCATGCTGAACATCGCTGTCCTTGTTTCCGGCGGGGGAACGAACCTCCAGGCTCTCATCGATTACGAGAAGCAGACCGAGGACTGTCCCTACCACATCGTGCTGGTCGCCTCCAACACCAAGCGGGCCTATGCCTTGGAGCGGGCGAAAGCGGCGGGAATCCCGGCGGAAGTCAGGAGCCCGGTGCTGGTGCTCGGACCCGCCCTGATGTCCGCCACGATGGACGAGAAGCGGGAGCTGGTCAGCGATGCGATGCTGGACCTCTGCCGCGAGCATAAGGCGGACGCCATCGTGCTTGCGGGCTATCTTTCCGTCCTGAAGGGCACTATAATAGATGCGTACAAGGACAGGATTATCAACCTGCACCCGGCCCTCCTGCCCAAGTTCGGCGGCGTGGGGATGTGGGGCCACAATGTCCACGAGGCCGTCATCGAGGCGGGCGAAAAGGAGAGCGGCTGCACGGTGCACCTGGTGGACTCCGGCTGCGACACGGGCCGCATCCTCGTCCAGAAGCGCGTCCCCGTCCTTCCCGGTGACACCCCCGACAGCCTCTATGAGCGCATTGCCCCCGAGGAGCACAAGGCAATCGTAGAAGCAGTGCTGATGCTTTGCAAATAAGTGTTAATGCCGTTTCATCAGGGGAAACGTATTCCCGCGGGGTGTCCCCATTCGCGGGCGGGTGCTTGCATCCGTGTCATACGGTATCATCATCTAACGCAGACAGGCTCACAGGTATATTGGGCGCAAGCAAATGCCCGCTTTTGGGGCCCCGCCCCGCTCCATACGTTTCCAATGCGTCACTTATGCACAACTTGCAGCCTTGCTTCTTCTTGCCTTTTTCTTCTATATATAGTATAGTTTTAACAAATGTCAGACCCACAGAGCAACGATGCCGACTACTCGGCGAGTTCAATCACCGTTTTGAAGGGGCTGGAGGCCGTCCGCGTCCGCCCCGGTATGTATATAGGAAGCACGGG
>CACYDQ010000500.1 GCA_902773215.1 uncultured Spirochaetaceae bacterium
GACTTCTGGATCTTGTCACAAGCCTGCTGCGGGGTCATCTTGCCATCATTGGCGATGATAGCTGCGGTAGCATCCTTGATGTCCTCGGCAACTGCTGACGGGAGGAACTGATCGTAGTACAACTGATAGTACTTCGCATCGGCAACAGCCTTTACGACCTTCTTCGCGTTGTCGTCAATCAGGTCATCATATCCGTCCAGAAGCGGAATCGCGTTCAGGTCCTTGACGATGATCCTGTAGTTCTCCGGCTCGAAGAATGAGAGAACGAACTCGACAGCCTCATCAGGAGCGTCCTTTCCGATACAATAACCGTTGCCGCCACCCTGTGCGTTGACGAGCTCATCCTTTCCGCCTTCAATCGTCGGGAAGGGCATGAATCCGAAGGGATCTCCGCCGCCGGTCGTAGAGTTGTCACGTCCGGTAGAAGGAGCCCACTGACCCATCAGGGTAATGGCAGCCTTGCGGTCTGCAACAAGCGCTTCCTGCTCAGCCTGGCTCGTAGCCATGTATCCTTCCTGGAAGGGCTTTGTTGCGACAAAGTCCTGCAGCATTTCCATAGCCTTGAGGAATGAGCCCTTGTTGAAGGCACCGCCGTTCGTTCCGTTGTATGCATCAAGGAAGTCTTCCTGGCTGCCGAGGCGCTGTGCGATGTAGGTCCACCAGTAGTGACCGGTCCAGGTCTCCTGCTCACCGAGCGCGACAGGAGCATATCCCTTTGCCTTGATCTTCTTACAGCTGTCAAGGAACTTCGTCCAGGTTGCAAAATCATCGGGCGTCAGGCCGCATTCCTTAAGGATAACGGGGTTATACCAGAAACCGACGACACCCATGTCATAGGGAATACCGAACTGCTTGGCACCGTCAGCATAAACGCCCATGGCACCCTTACCAATCTTGGCTACGTTCGGGTCATTCTTGATCAGGCCGGAAATGTCGCGGAGCATGCCGGCATCCTCCTGATCATACATTCCGCCGCCGCCCCATGAGCGGAACACGTCCGGGGCCCAGCCAGACTGCATGACAGTCGAAAGCTTCTGCTTGAAAGAATCGTTCGCAAGAACGGTGATCTCAATCTTTACTCCGGGGTGCTTTGCCTCGAACCTGTCGGCAATAGTCCTCCATGCTTTCTGCTGGTCATCCGTCGTGTCCAGATGCCAGAAGGTGATGACTTTTTCCTGCGTAGCGGACGAGCCGGACGAACCGGACGAGGCAGACGAGCTGGAGGAGCCACCCTGCTGCTTGGCGCATCCCGCGAGGGCGAGAGCCAAACATCCCGAAAGAACGAACTGCATTACTTTCTTCATCTTATTCTCCTATAATTTGGAAAAGAATTCCTAATTTCACCGCGAGTCGTCTTAAACCCGCAATGTTATTATAGTATATCCATTCTATTCTTTTCGGTATAGTGGAATTTACCTAAAGGACCTCTGAAAAAAAGAGGCGGGGATATGCCCCGCCTCCTTGAGGATTCAGTATTGTGCGCCCGCGCTTACTTGCAGAACTCCCTCTTCAGGAAGTCCAAGTCCAGCTCAGGATACAGGACATGGGCGGAAAGCAGGGCGTTCACGCGCTTCTTCGCCTCCTCCTCCACCTTGGGATCCAGCTCATACTTACCCTTGGCCTTCTTGCCGTCTTTGGTCACGCCGGGCTTGGTTCCCTTGAGCACGAGGTCGATTATGGAAGCGACTTCCTCCATGTCCTTCGTGTCCATGCCGAGCGTCGTCAGGCCGGGCGTACCGATGCGGATGCCGCTCGTCCACCAGGGGCCGTTCTTGTCATAGGGCAGGGCGTTGGCGTTGGCCGTCACTCCGCACTGGAACAGGGCGGCCTCGGCCTGCTTGCCGGTCACGCCGTAGCTCGTCACGTCGACGAGCATCAGGTGATCCTCGGTGCCGCCCGTCTGCAACGTCATTCCCTTGGAAATACATGCGGCGGCGAGGGCCTGGGCATTTTCCACGACCTGCTTTGCATAGGCCTGATAGGCAGGCGTATTCGCTTCCTTGAGGGCAACGGCTTTCGCGGCCATGACGTGGCCGAGGGGGCCTCCGAGCACCATCGGGCAGCCCTTGTTCACGTAGTCGGCAAACTCCTTCTTGCAGAGGATGATCGCGCCACGCGGCCCGCGCAGGGTCTTGTGGGTCGTCGTCGTCACGATGTCCGCCCACTTGACCGGGTCGTTGTCGCCCGTCCAGACCTTACCGGCGACAAGGCCCGCGAAGTGCGCCATGTCCACCATGAACACGGCTCCGCACTTGTCGGCAATCTCGCGGAAGCGGCGGAAGTTTATCTTGCGCGGATAGGCGGAAAAGCCCGTGAGCAGGACAAGGGGCTTCACCTCCATCGCCTGCTTCTCTATCGCGTCATAGTCCAGAAGACCGGTCTCCTTGTCCACGCCGTAGGGATGGCTCTCGAACATGCGGGCAGAGACGTTCATCTTGTAGCCGTGAGTCAGGTGGCCGCCGCAGGAGTAGTCCAGGCCCATCAGCTTCTGGTTGCCGAACCTCTTGCGAAGCATGTCGAACTGCTCTTCGGTCAGGTCGGAAAGGGACTTCACGCCCAGCTCCTCAAGCGTCGGAGTCTCCACGCGGGACGAGAGGATGGCCCAGTAGGCTACCAGGTTCGCGTCCGCACCGGAATGGGGCTGCACGTAGGCGTAGTCCGCCCCGAAAAGCTTCTCGGCCTCGCGGGCTGCGGTGTTCTCCACCGCGTCAATGTTGACGCAGCCGCCGTAGTAGCGGTGCTCGGGGTAGCCCTCGGCATACTTGTCGGTCAGAAGGTTGCCCATCGCGGCCTGCACGGACAGGGAGCAGTAGTTCTCGCTCGCGACGAGCTTCAGGTGGCGGCGCTGGTTGTCCAGCTCGTTCACCACGTCGGCGGCGATCTCCGGCGCGACGGCGGCGACCTGCTGCAGGTTCGCGACATAGGCGGTCATGGCGGGGCTCAAGCTGCCGCCCGCCTCCTTCACA
>CACYDQ010000501.1 GCA_902773215.1 uncultured Spirochaetaceae bacterium
CCTGATCCGGCAGGAGATAGACTTCTATTCCGCAATGGACGGTGCGTCAAAGTTCGTCTCCGGGAACGTCAAGGCAGGAATCTTCATTACTGCCTTGAACCTGATTGGCGGCTTCATAACGGGCATGGTCATAGGAGGAATGAACTTCCAGGACGCCTTGGGAAGCTATGCCCACCTGACGATTGGCGACGGCCTCATCTCTCAGCTGCCCGCCCTGATGCTCTCGTTCGCGACCGGTATCCTGGTGACGGGCGGAAGCTCTGATGAGCTTCTCAGCGAGCAGCTTAAGAAGAATTTCACCGTGTCCGGCACAGTCTACATGATAGTCGGAGGGGCCCTGGTCGTTATGGGGGCTGCTTTCCACAATGCCTCCTCTGCCGTCCTTATCCCGATGGGCGCGCTTTTCTTCTTTGCCGGCTGGCGTATCCACGGCAACATGGAGAAGGAGGAGGAGAAAAAGAAGCGGGCCGCCGCGATGGGGGGGGCGGCAGCCGGAGCCACGGGAGGAAAGAAGGCCGGGGGCGGCGATGTCTCGCCTGTCGTCGATTTGCCAGAGCTGTCGCTTGACCTTGGCTATACGCTCGTTCCGCTCGTGGACAGGGAGAAAGGAGCGGAGCTTCTGGAGCGCGTCACAAGGATCCGCCGCGAGGAGGCGCTGGACCTGGGCCTTGTCGTGCCGCCCATCCGCATCCGCGACAGCATGTCGATAGACCCGGAGGAGTACACCTTCAAGATACGAGGAATCGAAGTCGGAAGGGCAAAGCTCAAGCTTGGCTACTATATGTGCCTGAATACCGGGAACGTGCCCAAGGACAGGGAGCTTGCCGGTGAAAAGACCCATGACCCGGCCTTCGGTATGGAAGCTGTCTGGATTCCTGAGGAGAGGAGAGTGGAGGCGGAGAAGGCCGGCTATGCGGTCATCGATCCTCCGACAATCATCGCGACCCACTTGACTGAGATAATCAAGCGCCATGCTGCCGATATACTGACCCGGCAGACCGTCAGCTCGATTATCAGTAAAATCAAGGAGTCTCACCCGGTCATAGTCGATGAGGTTCTGTCCGGCGATCATAAGTTCTCTTATGGAGAGATTGAGGCCGTCCTCAAGAACCTGCTTGAGGAGCAGGTCAGCATACGCAACATGGTCACGATACTGGAGACTCTGGCGAACTTTGCCCCGATTACCAAGGATCCGTGGTTCCTGACGGAGAAGGTCAGGCAGGCCCTTGGAGCCCAGATTTGCCTGCAGTATACGGATGAGAACAAGACCCTGCACGTTCTCCGCCTGTCACAGGGGCTTTCCCAGAAGATTCTGGAGCACCGCGTGGATCAGCCCGGTCAGAAACCTTTCGTTGCGTTTGACCCGGTTGATGGCAGGAGCTACATCAATGCGATGAGCGCGTCCATCGCTGCCGTGCGAGACCGTAACTTCCTGCCTGTCGTCCTCTGTGTCGATGATGTCAGGCAGCTGGTCAAGTCTTCTACCGACCGGGAGATTCCTGGCCTGGTCGTTCTGTCCATCAGCGAGGTCATGTCGGCGGGCGGGGAAATCAAGGTTGAAACTCTGGGGGACATAGATGTACAGTAAAAACCTTATTCCCCGGATCGTTGAAGGAAACAGCCTTGATGATGTCAAGGAGGAGCTGTTCAGGAAGTACGGCACAAACTATGAGATTACTGATTATAAGGCTGTCATAAAACCTGGCATCTTTGGTTTCCATTCGCACGAGGCCTACAGGGTCACTTATGTGGTGAACGACAATCAGTTTGAGGATATGCCACGGGGTGGAGGGGCCGGTCAGCCGCTCTCAGCTCCCCGTACTGCCGGGAATACTGGGGCAACTCGGCCTCTGACCGCAAGTTCCATGCAGCCTTACGCCTCGTCTGCGTCTCCCTCTATGGGCTATGCGACTCGCCCGGTTCCGCAAAACTCGGCCGACGATGATTTTGCCGCAAGAAAGAAGAGCCTTCTGGACAGTCTGGGCGGTTCTGATGCCATTTCAACGCAGGTCAAGCTCAACGATATGGCCAAGAAAATCGACAGAATGGCATCCATGCTCGATAAGGTCAGCGAAAGTTCGTCCGTTAAGGACGAGCACGAGACCATCATGAGGATTGAATCCCTGTTGGAGGATAACGAATTCTCCAATTCATACATTGAGGAGCTGAAGGACAAAATCCGGGGGGAGTTCAAGCTTGAGGAGCTGGACGACGAGAAGCTGGTCATGGCTCAGGTCATCGACTGGATTGGCGAGGATATTTCCATTGCCCCCCGTTTTCCGGGCAAGAAGAAACCCCATGTCATCATTGTCGTCGGCCCGACGGGGGTCGGTAAGACGACGACCATCGCGAAGATGGCGGCAGAGATAAAGATGGCTGCCAAGGACAAGGACCGTAATCCTGTTATCCACATGATCACGACCGACAACATCCGCGTCGCCGCCAAAGAGCAGATTGAGCGCTATGCCGAGGTAATGGAGCTCAACGTGGACAAGGTGGACTCCAAGGAAGATTTGGAGAACCTGCTTGGCGTGTATAGCGGCTCCCGGTCCAAGGGGGACTTTGTTTTCATAGATACGAGTGGTTTCAGCCCCAATGACTACGAACACATCTCCAAGTTGCAGGAGATGCTGGACGTGAGGAACCTGAAGGCAGACATCTACCTTGCGGTCTCCGCGACGACGAAGGGCAGGGACTTGGAGAAGATATTCAAGAACTATGAGGCTTTTGGTTTCAGGAGCGTGATAGTCACTAAGTGCGATGAGACTTCCACCTATGGCAATGTCCTGAGCGTGCTGCATGAGAAGCGGAAGTCCGTTTCCTTGATTACGGTCGGGCAGGAAGTCCTGCACAAGATGAGGCGTGCCGACCCGGTCTATTTCCTGAGGAATCTGGACGGCTTTGACGTGGACATAGGGCATCTGGAGCGGAAATTCGGCAAGGGGGACTCGTTGGTTCCCGAAGGCTTCGGTGAGTGAGAATCTAGTTTGAGGGATATTATATAATGGAAGAACAGTTGAGTGAACTTCGCATGATGATGGGCAAGAGTGATGTCCACAAAACGAGGATAATCGCGATTACAAGCGGTAAGGGCGGTGTGGGTAAGACAAACATCGCCATAAATATGGCCATTGCTTACGCCCAGCTGGGTAAGTCCGTCATCCTTATTGATGGTGACATGGGTATGGCTAACGTGAATGTCCTCCTTAACATAGTTCCCCAGTATAATCTGATGCAGGTCATAAACCGCCAGAGGAAGATGAGCGAGATAGTGCTGGATACAGAGTTCGGTATTAAGTTTATCGCAGGTGCCAACGGCTTTTCCAAGCTCGCGAACCTCTCCAAGGAGGATTTGGACGCGTTTGCCAAGGAATTCGCCTCCCTCTCCAATGCGGACATCATCATCATCGACACAGGGGCGGGAATAGCGAACAATGTCCTCCAGTTCATTGCCGCCGCCGATGAGGTGTACATTGTCACGACTCCGGAGCCGACCGCGATAACCGACGCGTACGGCATCATCAAAATCATAACGACGGAGCTGGTTGACAGGGAGCTGAATCTGAGGCTTCTTGTGAACCGCGTCCACTCGGCTGAGGAAGGCAAGAGAATTTCCGACCGCATCATCACGATAGTGAGCCAGTTCTTGAACTTCAAGGTGGACTATGTCGGCTTCATTTATGACGACCCGGTGGTCCAGGCCTCGGTTATCCGTCAGAAGCCTTTTATGATAGTGAACCCGACCTCAAAGCCCTCGGTTTGCATAAAGCACCTTGTCGGAAGGATAGAAAAGTCTGATGACGTGGATAACTCTGGGGTCTCAACGTTCCTTCAGAAGTTCGTCGGAGGCAAAAAAAAGCGGTAAAAAGGCAAGTTGAACTTGACCTTAAGGAATTTTTCCCTTACGATAGAAGGACAGGGGTTTGAGGAGAATATCGCATGCCTAAAGTTAAAAACATAACCTATCCTGCCGCGGCAGGATTTGCCCTCTCTTTTTTGATAAGCTTGATTGCGACGCACCGCTTCGGTTCGTCCTTGCTGAAGGGATTGTTATTCGCGCTTGTTTTCGCCGTACTGGCCTTTGTCATTGATTATGTCTGGGGAAGGTTCCTGAGCGAAGGGGATGAGGTTTCCGACATTTCCGGGGATGCCCCTAAAGCGGACAAGAGCCTTGGTAACAAGGTCGATATAACGATAGATGATGCGGATTTAAGTGACGATGGCAAGAGCCTGCGGTTCGCAGTGGATCGTAACAGGGCCAAGCTCTCGGAGTCCGACACTCAGGATTTGCGCAAGAATGATGTTCTTTTTGCCGCTGAGTCCAAGGGCGAGAAGCAGTCCCTGTTTGACGGACCTCCCGCAGCTCCTTCGGATAACGGGGGGGCTAAGACTACGGCCCAGCCTCAGGAAGAGGCTTCGTCCTCATTCAAGCCGGTCAGTTTAGGGAAACCTCTCCCTGCCTCTGGAGCCCCGGGAGCTGCCTCCGGGAAAAGCCCTTCAGCTCCTGTGAAGAAAGCTCCTTCCTCGGGTGGTGAGATGGATGCACTTCCTGATATCGATGGCTTTGAAAACGATGATAATTATGTGTCGGACTCTGATATTGCGGATGATAATCCTTCTGCCCCCGTTTCCTCTGATTTCTCCTCTTCTGCTCCGACTTCTTCCGGTAACGCCAGCAAGGCGACCGAGCATGATTCCGCGACATTGGCGAAGGCCATTTCGACTGTTATGAAACGGGACGAGATGTCCTAAAGAGGGTTATGGAGAATGTCCACTACGCTTATAGATGAGAAAAAAGAAGACGAGCTCTGGCATGAATTCAAGAAGACGAGGTCTACGAAGATCCGGGATCAGTTCATCCGGCAGTATATGCCTCTTGTTAAGTACGTGGCGGGTAAGGTTTCCACCGGTATGCCGGAGAGCGTTGAGTTCGACGATCTCGTGGGGTACGGGCAGTTCGGTCTTTTAGACGCGATAAGCAAGTATGATCCTGACAAGAACGTCAAGTTCAAGACCTATGCCGTTACCCGCATCCGGGGGGCGATTTTCGACGAGCTGAGGGAACTTGACTGGGTGCCCCGGTCTGTGCGGCAGAAATCCCGCGAGATTGAGGATACGATTACGGAGCTTGAGGCGAAGCTCGGCCGGACGGCGAGCGATGCCGAGATAGCCAAGGCTATGGGAATGACGGAGAGCGAGTACGAGTCCGTCGTTTTGAAAGTCAGCGGTACGAACATACTCTCCTTGAACGATGTGTGGTATTCCAATGATGACAGCGATAATATGTCCATCGGGGATAACATAGAGGCTCCGAACAGCATGAACCCTGACGTAATCGTCGAGCGCAAGGAGATAAAGCGGGTCATCATACAGGCGATAAACGAGCTGCCTCAGAACGAGAAGATGGTCATCATTCTGTATTACCACGAGGATTTGACGTTTAAGGAAATCGGGCAGGTTCTGAATGTGAGCGAGAGCCGAATCAGCCAGTTGCATTCCAAGGCCAACCTGCGGCTGAGGGCCAAACTGACCAGCATCAGGAAGGGAATCTTTTAGGAGGACGTAGGCAGATGGTAAACCTTGAGAAGCTGAGGAGTGACCTCGAGAGCAGGCTTGCTATTGACAAGCAGATTCACAGTGTTGTAGTCAGGGCGGACTCCATAGACGACTGCCTTGAGGATGCGGCCGTGCAGCTTGAGACGACCGTAAAGCGGCTTGAGTATGAGGTTGAAGAGAGGGGCTCTCAGGGATTCCTTGGGTTGGCCCAGAAGCCTTGGGTTCTTCGTATTTATGAAAACCCTGCCTTTGTCCAGGAGAAGATTCAGAAGGCTGCGGCTGCGGCTGCGGCTGCGAAGGCAGAGGAAGAGAAGAAAGCCCTCAACAAGGATGGTGTGTACTTTGTCCACCGATTCGGGGACAGGATATTTGTCAAGGTTCTCCTTCCTGTCGGCGAAGGAGTGCCTGTTTCTGTGGGCGACGTTCTTTCCGCTGCCAAGCGCAGCGATACGGAGGAGCTGGATGAGAACCTCGTCAAGAAACTCTGCAAGGAAGGTTCGGAGAACGAATATGTGGAGGTCGGAACTTTCGCCCATGTTCCTTCGGCTGATGCAGTTATGGCCGTCGATGTCGCCAAGGACGAGATGTCGGCTACCATCGAGGTCTCTGCCCCCGGATCCAGCGGAAGCGAGATTTCTGCCGACCAGATACGGAATGCGCTGAGGACCCAGGGGGTTGTTGCCGGCATTAGCGAGGATAAGATAACTGAATATATCGATAATCCTGTGTACAATGTTCCTTTCGTCGTCGCCGAGGCTGTGAAGGCTGTGGACGGTGCCGACGCGAGGATGGACTATAAGTTTGAGACAGACAGCTCTAAGCTCAAGCTCAAGGAAAATCAGGACGGTCAGATAGACTTCAAGGAGCTGAACCTTATCCAGAATGTTATGAAGGGACAGCCGCTTGCCATAAAGATGCTCGCCGAGCGCGGAAAGGGAGGAAAGACCCTCTTTGGCCGTTACCTGGAGGCAAAGAACGGAAAGGACATTGATGTCCACTATTATATGGGACAGAACGTCGAGCTGGACGGCGATCAGAGGACGATAAAGGCAAGCATGGACGGCCAGGTTATTTTGGTCGGAAACAAAATTTCCGTCGAGCCTGTCTACGAAGTCCCGGGTGTCAACATCAAGACGGGGAACATAACCTTCATGGGGACGGTCATTGTCAAAGGCAACGTCGAGGACGGCTACAACGTCAAGGCGAACGGCAACATCGAGGTGTACGGTACTGTCGGCAACTGCCAGCTGGAGGCAGAGGGCGATATCGTCATATCTCAGGGTGTCATGGGTCGCGACGAGGGATCTATAAAGACTTCCAAGTCCCTGTGGGCTCGCTTTATACAGAACACGACGGTTGAGGCGAAGGATTACATCGTCGTCAACGATAACATCATGAATGCCCATGTGACGGCTCTGAAGAAAATCCTCCTCAAGGGAAAGAGGGCCGTCATCATCGGTGGCCACTTGTTCGCCCAGGAGGAAATTTCTGCCAAGAACATCGGAAACTCGACCGGTACGGAAACTATCCTGGAAGTCGGCTTCGATCCTATTGCCAAGCAACGGCTTGTGCAGCTGCAGAGCGAGCAGGGTGAGCTGGTCAAGCAGCTTGAGGATATCGATTTGAACATCCAGACCTTGGAGAACCAGATGGAGACCCGCCGGTCTGTTCCGAAGGAAAAGCAGAAACAATTGATTGACCTTAAGGAGCAAAAGGCCGATATAGAAGAAAAGAGCGATGCCATGACCACTGAAATCAACCAGATTCAGGAGCATCTGCGCGCTCTTAAAGTCGTCGGACGTGTCAATGCCAGCGGTACTGTCTATGCTGGTACGAAGATTTACGTTCGCGATGAGAAGGACGAGGTCAAGGCCGACTGCAAATCCGTCTCATTCTACTATGAGAACGGCTTTGTCCGAAGGGGCAAGTACGATCCCAGTCAGGTCACGAACGACATTGCGGCGCCAGAAGGGGTTGCGGTGTAATGAGCCGGGGCACAAGGATGTGTCCTGCTGGCGTATGTCCTTCTTTAGAACATGGAGGTTCCTATGGGCATACAGCCAATTGATTTGTCCGTCATCTATTCGCAGATGGACAATGTTTCCAAGTTCAACGCGTCACAGAATCAGCTTGTGCAGGCTTCGAACCAGCAAGGGCGGGATAAGGTCGCATCTGAAAATCTTGAGAAGTCCAAGACCGTGCAGAATGCCGCACGGGACGAGACCCAGTCGGGGAACGTCAAGAACAACCTTGAGGGTGGCTCCTCCGCCGGCTATTCTGCCGGGGGCAGGAAGAAAAAATCTTCCGGGAAGGATGAGCCGGCGGACAGCTCTCCCGATGAAATTTCTGAGCCCGGACTGGGACAACTAATCGACATAATCGGGTAAAATTGATATAAAAAGTGTATGCTCGTTAATGCCGTTCTTTTAGCGGGAAACGTTATCCTGTGGTGTATCCTGTTATTGCGCTTAAAAAAGAAGCTTTCCCCCGATGGAGTAATGAAGGATGTGAGGAAGGAGTTGGAAAAGCTTCTTCTTCAGATAAACAGTGACTCGGATCGGAACATCCGTCTTATCCAAAATCAGATTGAGCAGGTCAAGAAGGTCTCCCTGGAAGCCCAGCAGCTTTGTGAACGGGCTGAGGAGCGGATAGCCATGCTGTATGGCGAGCTGGACAAGGCCTCTTCCGTCAAGTCCGTGGAGCAGAGCCTGTACCGGCCCGCCCCGGAGAGCACGAAGCCGGACAAAGCCATTGAACCGCTTTCTGTGCCCGAACCCCGTGCCGGAGGGGTCGATTCAAAGGCCGGGCTTGCCGCCTCCATTCTCCATGAAGACACCCTGAACAAATCCCGTTCGCCCGTGGACAGTTATATGAAGGAACAGCTCAGGTTTGTTCCTGAGGCTTCCCGTTCCTCTGAGCCGGCTTCCTCCGCGCAGGAGGCCCCCCGCAAGATAGAGATACCGGAGTTCATTAAGGCTGAGAAACCCATAGAAATCAAGAAGCCTTTCAGGCAGCAAGTCAAGGAAATGCTGGCTCTTGGCTACTCCGTCGAGGAAATTGCGCATAAAACGGGAAGAAGTACGCAAGAAGTAAAAATAATTATTGAAATTTTATGAGAATAGGGTATAATAAAATTACTTATGTTTACTAAAGGGTTGAAAATTGTAAAAGGCCGTTTTGGTCTTTTGGCCGATGGAACGAAGGTTCACCTGTATACGCTGAGCAACGGAAAGATGAGCGTGTCCGTGACCGATTATGGGTGTGTCATCACTAGTATCGTCATACCTGACAAGAAGCATAAGAGGCATCTGGATGTCGCCTTGGGTTGCTCTACTCTGGATGGCTTTATTCTGAACCATGAGACGTTCGGCGGTGTCGTCGGCCGCTTTGCCAACAGGATTGGCGGGGCATCCTTTACGATTGACGGCGCTAAGTACGGGCTCGACAAGAACGACAACGGGGTGAATACCCTTCATGGCGGCTTCTCGCGCTGGGACAAGAAGGTCTGGAAGGCAAAGCGTATTGCCAATGAGTATGGCATCGGCATCAAGCTGACCCGCACGAGCCCCGATGGTGAGCAGGGCTTTCCTGGAAACGCGAAGGTCAGCGTCAGCTACCTGCTGAACGAGCGGAACGATCTCACGATTATATACAAGGCGACGAGCGACAAGGCGACTCCCTTCAATATGACCAACCATTCATATTTCAACCTCAACGGGCATTCTTCAGGTTCCATCGAGGGACACAAGATTCAGATGAACTGCAGCAAGTATCTGGAGGTTGATTCAAAGTTGATTCCGACCGGCAAGCTGATTGATGTCGCCGGAACTCCCTATGATTTCAGGACTTCCAGGGCATTGGGCGAGGATATGGCTAAGGTCGGTGCTGGCTATGACAACTGTTACTGCGTCGATGGCGCGGACGGTTCCATGAAGACGATTGCCGTTCTGGAGAGTGATGACGGGGCGCGCAAGATGACCGTCAGGGGGACTCAGCCCGGAGTTCAGCTTTATACTGGTAATTTCCTCAAAAACATAAATGGAAAGGATGGCGCAGTGTACCAGTGTCATGATGCCGTCTGCTTGGAGACTCAGGATTATCCTGATGCACCGAACAAGGATTCTTTCCCGAACTCCATCTTGCGTCCAGGTGAAACCTACCGGCATGTGACGCAGTATTCATTTATGTTTTGAGTTTAATTTGCAAAATCCAATCAATAAGAGAGGTTAGAATGGACGTTCAGTTACAGGAGCTAATCGAAAAGATTAGGAAGGACGGTGTAGAGAGCGCTACGGCTTCGGCAGGAAACATCATTGACGAAGCCGAGAAGAAAGCTGCCGCAATCGTTAAGGAAGCTGAAGGAAAGGCCGAGGAGATTATCCGTAATGCTAAGGCCGAGACCGCCCGTATGGAAAAAGCAAGCGAGGATGCAATCACTCAGGCTGGACGCAACCTCATAATCTCTTTCCGTGATGGGATTAACAAGGAGCTGTCCGCCATCGTCGCAAGCGAGACGGAGAAGGCGTATGACCAAGATTTGCTCAAGAAACTCATTCCTGAGACTGTCAAGGCTTGGGCGGGCAATCCTGATGCTGATGACCTGACGGTGCTGTTGTCATCCAAGGATTTGAAAGCCCTCGGAACCAGCCTGAAGACTGCTCTGAAGGCGAAGATTTCCAAGGGGCTTGAGCTGAAGGCCGATGATTCCTTGTCTGGTGGTTTCAGGATTGGGAGCCGCAGGGGCAATGCCTTCTACGATTTCAGTGCTGAGGAAGTCGCATCTCTGTTCAGTGCCTACTTGAACCCGAAGACGACGGAGCTTATGAAGCGTGCCGCCGCTGGAATCGAGCCGGAGGAAATCCCCGAAGGGGATGACGATGACGATGATGAGGACTTCGTCGAAGAGGTGGCGGAGAAAGTCACGAGGGCGAGAAGGACTGTCGCGAAGAAGATTTCTTCTGCAGTCGAGAAGAGGAAGAGGAAATAGTGGAACATCTGTATTATTTGGTATCTCAGCTCCCTGCGATAAAGACTGACGACAGCGGTGCGAAGCTTCCAATTTCTACAGAGTATTTCCGTGATTTGTGCCAGCGTTTTATGTCTGAGAAGTACGCGAGAATCGCCGGGACACTTTCATTGGAACCGCCTGTGGAGGACAAGCCCACTGGTTCGTCATTCCTTGATGCGTGGTACAAGAAGGAGCGGGATCTTAGGTTTGCGCTCGCGGGACTCCGTGCCCTGAAGATGAAGAAGGATGTTAAGAACATTCCTTCCGTGTCCGACGGGGAGGTTGTTCAGGCGGCCCGTACTGCAACAGGTATGGACAGCCCGCTCAGCGCGGAGCAGTTCCTCAATGAGTACAGGCTTCAGGTTCTGGATAAGATTTCTCCGCTCGACTACTTTACGGCGGACGCTGTGTTCAGCTATGGCCTGCGGCTGATGCTCACCGAGAGGATGAGGAAATTCAATCGCGACGAGGGGTTGGCTTCTTATCATAAGATATATGATGATATTCTTGGAGAAAATAAATGAGTGAAACAAAGGGCAAAGTAGTTGCTGTCAACGGTAACATGGTCTCTGTTGAGTTTGACGGAAG
>CACYDQ010000502.1 GCA_902773215.1 uncultured Spirochaetaceae bacterium
CATCCTTACACGCGCTCGCTGATTTCCGCCGTTCCGATTGCCGATCCCCGGACGGCGCGGGCGAACAAGCGGATTGTCCTGCAGGGCGACGTGCCTTCTCCGCTCAACCCGCCGTCGGGCTGTCCCTTCCGGACCCGCTGTCCCTATGCGGACGGATTGTGTGCGGAACAGAAGCCTGCGTTCCGGGAAATCGGCAGCGGCCACTATGCTGCCTGCCACCATCTGGACAGGCTCAATTAGTGACTAAGTCCTTCCGCGCCACAGGCGGCAGGGACATGGAGGATATATAGTATGAAGATGAAACTGACTGCGTTGGTTTCTGCGGTTGTTATGGCTGGCCTTTTGGCATCCTGCGGCGGAAAGAAGGATACCCCCGCTTCTGGGAACGCCGGGAACGCCCAGGAGGGCGCGAAGAAAGGTTCTGTATTGCATGTCCAGGTGGGACCTTCCCCCGAGACGATTGACCCTGCGCTCAACAGCGCCGTTGACGGCTCGAACATGATTATCCACGCCTTCGAGGGCCTGCTCAAGTTTGACCGCGACAACAGCATCGTCGCCGGCCTTGCCGAGAAGTGGGAGCAGTCCTCCGACGGCCTGACCTGGACCTTCCACCTGAGACCGGACCTCAAGTGGTCCGACGGTTCTCCCCTGACCGCCGAGGATTTCGTCTATACATGGAAGCGCGTTGCCGACCCGAATACGGCCGCCCCCTATGGCTATGACCTTTTGAACTTGGTCGTCGGATTCGACAAGGCGTCCCAGGGCGATCTGGACGCGCTCGGCGTGGAGGCCCCCGATGCGAACACCTTCGTCGTGCACCTGACCAACCCCTGCATCTTCTTTGACAAGATCGCGGCTTTCGCCGTCCTCGTCCCCGTGCAGAAGAAGACCATAGAGGCGAACGGCGACGGCTGGGCGCTCAAGCCCGAGACCTACGTCACGGACGGCCCCTACTACATGACCGAGTTCACCGACGGCTCGCAGATTGTCTTTACCAAGAACCCCTACTACTGGGATGCGGCGCACATCACCTTTGACCAGATTGTCTGGCACCTGATCGAGGACGCGAACACCTCGTACAACGCCTACAACCAGGACACGCTCCAGATGATAAAGGACGTTCCCACCGAGGAAATCCCCTCCCTGCGCAATGGCGGCGAGTTCTACCTGGAGCCGCTCATGGGAACCTACTACGTCACCTTCAACACGCAGAAGGCCCCCTTCAACAACCAGAAGGTGCGCGAGGCCCTCTCGCTCGCGATTGACCGCAAGTACGTCGCCGAGACGGTCATGCAGGGAACCTATACCCCCGCCAAGAACTTCGTCGGCCCCGGCGTTTCCGACGCGACGCCCGGCTCCTCATTCGAGCAGGTGACCAAGCAGAAGTACGGCGACCACTTTGACACCGACAACTATGCCGCAAGCCTCGCCACGGCCAAGAAGCTGCTCGCCGAGGCGGGCTACCCGGACGGAAAGGGCTTCCCCGCCTTCGAGTACCTGACCAACGATGCCGCCTACCACAAGGCGGTCGCGGAGTATCTGCAGGCAGCCTGGGCCGAGCTGGGCCTGACGATGAACGTCAACATCCAGGAATGGAAGACCGTCACCGCCGACCGCCGCTCGGGCAACTTCGACGTGGCCCGCAACGGCTGGGTATACGACTGGGACGATCCTTCCAACATGATCAACCTGCTGGAGACCGGCAACGGCAACAACGACGGAAAGTATTCCTCCAAGGAATTCGACAAGTTCGTTGACATGGCCCGCAACGAGACCGACGTCGCCAAGCACTACGACTACCTGCACCAGGCGGAGCAGGTCCTGCTGAAGGACGCGGCGATGGCCCCGGTCGCCTGCTACACCGAGTTCTGGCTGCAGAAGCCGAACCTCAAGGGAACCTGGCACTCTCCCTACGGCTACTGGTACTTCATGTACGGAAGCCTGGAGTAGGGGGCATTCGCCGGGAGCTCGTTCCGGCAGGCCGCCCCGGCTGAATTAGCACGGAAGCAATCCCCCGCAGCTGAGCCGATGCCCAGATGCGGGGGATTTTTTTATATATGCAGGGCCTGCGAATTGTATTATACTACGGAATGGAGGCAGAAATGGAAAGACGGATTTTCGTATTGGCCGTATCCTTGGCCGTGTTCTTTTGCGGCTGCCAAAAAACAGGCCGGGAAAAAACGCCTGCTGCGTTGCCGGAGCCAGGTCCGGCGGAAAGTAGCCCTGTGGCGGAGATGTCCGAGACTCTTTCCGCAGCCCCGGTGGGACAGGCCGCCCCCGCGGAAATCCCCTCACCGCCGCCTGTCCGGCTCGGAATGAAGGGCGGGGTCAGTGTCTTTGGCGGGGAAATCTGCCCCGTGCCGGAGGGCTTCAGGAGCCAGAAGTTCAGGATTACCGGGATTGACGGGGATTTATCCAGGCCCGACAAGCCCTTTGAGGAAATTTCCATTACGCCCAGCGAGGAAACAGACTTTATCAGCATCAGGCTTCCGGCGGAAGTATATGAGGAATATCCTGAGCTGTATGTCGAAGCAGAGCATGACGGCAAGCTTTTCGTCTGTGATGGCGGGGATGCCTTGCAGTTCAGGGAGGAAAGCGATTATGACGGTAATCTCATGGGCTATAGTGCCTCCGTCGTGTTCGCGAACCGGAACCTGCATTCCAGGAGCGATGACTGGACGGTGCGCCTGAAAAACCGGAAAGACAGTACGGTTATCGCTCAGGAAGCCGTAATAAAAGAAGCTCTTCCCTGCGGGTATGCCGTCTATTCCGAAGAATACGAGTCCCCCTTTGTCGAGCCCGAAAGTTCTTCAGTTGAGCCTGACAAGAAAATGCACATGCTTTACAAGGGGGATATGGCCGTTTTTTCGTATTGCTATCAGTATGATTACAGAAGCAAACTGCTGTACGTTCCTTTCCTGGCAGTAAGGGCGGAAGCGGACGGCGATGACGGAGTCCGTTCTTTCGCTTTCTCAATCCGCGAGCCGGGTCAGTATAAGGTTGATTTTTATGATTCCGCTTCCGGCGAGGCAAGGTATACTTCGGCTTTTGATTATATCAGCGTCGAGGGGAACAAAGGAAACGGATACGGCATGACGGCCGATGGTGATGCATGGACAGAATGGAAGGTGGATTCTTCGGAAGGACTCTGGCTCAGGAACATGCCATGGGGCGAGAAAATCAGCCTCTTGCCTGACGGAATGGTTGTCATCCAGACGGAGAGAACTATGCTCCCATTTTCCGACTGTATTGATGGAGAAGAAGGATTCTGGGTTCCCGTACATATAAAGCTGAGGACGGACAGTTATGAGCCAAAGGAAACAAAGGAAGTCTTCTGTGACAACGAAAATGATACGGACGGCTGGGTCTTCTCCGGCTTCCTGACAGGGCCGGATTCCTAGAGTCCCGTCAGAGGCCGTCCCCCGTAAGATTGTCAGTCTTTTCAGCCAAATGATAAATAATCGGCCAAAGTTTGTCAATATACTGACAATGTTTTGGGGGAATTATTGTCATTTGCCCGAAAGAAGTGACAAAGGCCCGTATATGCACGGCCTGCGAATTGTGCTATACTCTGTGGCAAAAGAATTTTCACGGAGAACAAAAACAATGAAATCACGATTGAGCCTCACGGGACTTTGCATCTGCCGCCGGGTCGGGCAAAATGCAAGGCACAGCACCGGGCGCCGCTATCTGCCCGGCCGTCTTCTGTCCCGCGCCCTCCTGCTGTGCCTCGGGCTGTGTATGGTGCCGTGTACGATGCTGTCATGCAGAAAGAAGCTGGAGGACATAATCCCGGAAGAGGTAGTCCCTGAGGCGCAGCTTGCTGCCGCCCCGGAAGCACCGGCCCCGGAACCGGAGGCCGCCCCCGTGCCGCAGGAAGAAATAATCGTCAGGGACACCCCGAAAGCAGTGGCGGCGGCTCCCTTCCCCCCCGCACAAGAGCCCGACACCAGTGCGGAGGAAGCTCCTGCCGCCCCCAGGCCCGCAGAGAACCCGGACTACAAGGGAGGAAACGGCACGATACTGTCCTACGTGGAGTCCGACTGGGTGCGCAAAATCATACGGAAATGCGAGATGGAAGTCACGGTAGGCAGCATGCTGGAAGACGGCAAGAGAATCGTGTACGGGAGCATGGAAAAGGAGAACCCCGTCGCCACATTGCAGGACGGGGACGAACTTTCAATCCTTCAGCAGTGCACGCTGGAATACCTGACCGAACCCAAGGATGAATCCGGGAGCGACAGGGGAGACCTCTGGTACAAGATCCGCCTTGCCGACGGCACGGACGGCTGGATAAACGCGGGCGACGAGTATCTTTACAGCACGACCCCCTATTATGGTAACGCCTATGAGGTTCTGGGAACGATAAGCTCGGGCGGCAGGAACTGGACGGTGCGCAAGATGGACCAGACCCTCTCCGTGCAGGAGCCCCTGAGCATACGGGACAAGCCGGGCAGCGGCAGCGTCCTGTACACAATCCGCCCCGGAAGTACCGATCCCGCCCGGACGGACGTCGATGTCACGGCTGTCACGGAGGAGGAGGACACGCAGGACGGAAGGACAGACCGCTGGGTCAAGGTCAGATACAAGGACTACGAGGGATGGCTTTTCGGCGGCTACCTGTCGTCCGAACGTGGCGGTCCCAAATACGGAGTCCCCGGAGACAGGATTGCATTCGACATGGGCAGAGCGCCCTGACCGGATTCCCGGGCCCCGCAAAAATCACCAACCCCGACGCAGAGCGTCGGGGTATTAGACCCTCGGCATGAATAAAGCCTTGCCTAATTCTTTGTTTAACCGTATAATGGAAGCGTGTCGGAGCTGTACATAGTGGGAACCCCGATCGGAAACCTCGGGGACATAACATACAGGGCATTGGAGACTTTCAGGGCGGTGGACGTGATTGCCGCCGAGGACACGCGGCATACCCTCCAGCTCCTCACCCATTTTGACATCCACAAGCCGCTCGTCAGCTGCCGCGCGCAGAACGAGGGGGTTGCGTCCGACAAAATCATCAGGATGCTGGACGAAGGGCAGACCGTCGCATACGCGAGCGACGCGGGCACGCCGGGAATCAGCGACCCCGGCTCCGTCCTCGCGGCAAAGGCGCGGCAGGCAGGGCACAAGGTCATCCCCATCCCGGGGGCAAGCGCGTTCGCGACCCTGGCAAGCGTCGCGGGCGGAGGAGGAAAGACCTTGGTGTTCGAAGGCTTCCTGTCGCCCAAGCCGGGCCGGAGGAGGGCACGGGTCAAGGAGCTGATGGAGGGGGGAAATTCTTTTATTTTGTACGAAAGTCCCTTCAGAATCGTAAAGCTCCTTGCCGATATTGCCGATATTGACAGCGAGAGGCGTGTGGTCGTAGGCAGGGAACTGACGAAGCTGCACGAGGAGATAAGCGAGGGAAGCGCC
>CACYDQ010000503.1 GCA_902773215.1 uncultured Spirochaetaceae bacterium
AGCTTCCGTGAACGGCGACAGCCGCTTTGTCAGCAGGATAACGTCCATAGGACTTACGCCGGGCTGCCGCGTGACGGTCATAAAAAATGAGAAGCGCCGTCCTCTGCTGGTCTACTCCCGCGACACGATGATTGCCCTGAACCGTAATGAATGTGACTGGATTGAAGTCCAGGAGGCGGTCTAATGACTGACAGGAACGAAAGGGTCATAGCCCTGCTGGGCCAGCCTAACTCCGGCAAGTCAACCCTGTTCAACGCGCTCACCGGACTCAAGCAGCACGTGGGCAACTGGCCGGGAAAGACAGTCGAGAAGAAGGAGGGTACTTTCACCCATGCCGGGAAGAGCTACCTTGTCGCTGACCTGCCGGGAAGCTACAGCCTTTCCGCCAACTCCGACGAGGAGATTATCACCCGCGACTACATCGCGAGTGGAAAGGCGGACGTGGTGTGCATCCTTGCGGACAGCTCTCAGCTGGAGCGCAGCCTGTACATGCTCGCTGACTACGCGGGCATCACCGTTCCATGCTTCCTGCTCCTGAACTTGTCCGATGTCGCGGAGGAACAGGGCAAGCACATAGACCCCGCCGCGCTGCAAAAGAAGCTCGGCATACCCGTCGTGCTTTTTTCCGCACCGGATGTGAAGCAGTACGACGGATTCTATGCCGCGCTTGAGTCCGCCGTCAGCAAGAAAACCGTGCTGGACTATTCCGCCCTCGATCAGAAATACGGCAAGATAGGGGACTATTCGGAAATTAAGACGCTCGTCCCAGACGGTGTGATACCGGGATACTCTGCAAGCTGGCTCGCCGCCAAGGCCGTGGAGGGGGATGCCCCCGTCACGGCGAAGATACGGAATGCGCTCTCGGGCGAACGGCTCATGCGCTTCACGAAAGTGACGGATGCCCTTGAGAAGGGAGTCCTGCAGACCGGCGAGAAGAAGTTCGAGTGGATAGACTTCCTGCTGGAAGGTACGGTGCAGGCAGAGAAGAAGCCCGCGAAGCTCGGCAAGTTTGACCGCATGATAACCCACCGTTTCTGGGGGAAGAGCGTCGTCGTCCTTACCGTCTTAATCGGACTCATCGCGTCCTTTATACCTGCCCTGCCGTTCATGGCGGTGGGAAGCCTTGTCGGCGGTCTGAACGCTCCTGTCGCCGCCGCGCTGACCGGGGCGGGCTGCCCTGCGGTCGTCTCGTCACTTGTCACCGATGTCCTGATACGGTCCCTTGGTTTCATCATCCAGATGCTCGGATTCGTCTTTGGCGTGACGCTCGTGTTCGGTCTTTTGGAGGAAGTCGGCGTGATGGCGAGAATCTCTTATGTCTTTGACAACACGATGTCCAAGCTGGGGCTTCAGGGCAAGTCCGTCATGCCCTTCCTTGTCAGCTTCGGCTGTACGATGGGAGGTGCGGCGGGCGCGCGGGTCATTGACAACTGGGGGCAGAAAGTCCTGACAATCGCGCTCGCGTGGGCCATTCCCTGCGGGGCGGCGTGGTCAATCGTCCCCATGCTCTCCACCGTGTGGTTCGGTGCAGCCGCTCCGCTCATCATCGTCGCAATCCTTGCGGTGATGATTCTGCACATGTGGCTCACGTCAAAGGTGTTCGGACGCTCGCTCGTCAAGCCGGAGGACCGCTGCGGCATGATTATGGAGCTGCCTCCCTATCACAAACCCAAGTGGGGAAGCCTCTTCCGTTACGTTCTGGGCCGCACGAGGGACACTTTCTTCCGCGTCCTCAAGGTCGTGCTCCTCGTCGCCTTTATCTTCTGGCTGCTGTCCTTCTCCTTCACGGGCAAAATCGAAGGCTCGCTCCTGTACAAGGTCGGCACGGCGATTGAGCCGGTTACGAGGCTCTTCGGTCTTGGCTGGCAGACTTTCATGGCCTTCATCGCTTCTTCTGTCGGAAAGGAAGGGGCTGCCGGAGTCCTGAGCACGATTTTCACGAGCGGCGGGGCGGTGACAATCGGCACGGTGATGGGCGAGGCGAAGGCCGCGAACCTGAACGAGCTGCTCGTCGCCAACGTCGCGCGTCCGGAAGCCCTTGCGTTCATCTTCGCGATAACCTTCAACATGCCCTGCATCGTCGCCCTCGCCGCGACATACCAGGAGACGCACTCCGCCAAGTGGACGGCGGTCATCGCCGTGTACTACACAATCGGAGCTTTGCTGCTTGCCTGCGCCGCATACCACATAGGGCTGCTCATCTGGTAGCACAGCACGATGGAAAAACTTCTTTCCTTGCTGAAAGACGGGCGTTCCCGCCCGGTGGAGCTTATTGCCGCCGAGCTGGGGACTTCCGTTGCGGATGTCCGGCGCAAAATCGAATTCCTTGAGCGGGCAGGGGCAATCCGCCGCGTAGGGGCTTCATGCTCCGCCTGTTCCGGCGGCTGCGGAGGGGGACACAAATCCTGCTCTGCCTGTCCGGGCAGGCAGGGCGCAAACGTTCAGGGGGGCACATGCTCCTCCTGTATGCCGGAGGGGGGATTCAAGAACATGGGAGTCATGTGGGAGGTCGTTGGATAAATGGGGACGGTGCTAATCTGCCTGATTCTGGCGGTGATAGTCGCCTTCGCGCTGAACAGCGTGCGGAGACGTATACGCTACGGCTCGTCATGTTGCGGAACGCATGACCCCCTGCCCAAGAAAATCCGTGTCACTGACAAAGACGCTTCCCACTACCCCTACAGCTACAGGCTCATTGTGGACGGCATGCACTGCTCAAATTGCGTCCGCCACGTGGAGAATGCGCTCAACGCGAAAGATGGAGTTTGGGCAACGGTAAAGCTTGAGGACAAGTCCGTCTTGCTGCGCTCCAAGACTGCCTTGGACGAAAAGGATATTTCCCGGACGGTCTCGGGGGTGGGGTATACGGTGCTTGAGATTTCTCAAAAGTTTTAGTTGCACACACTGCAAATTTATGTTATGATATGCTAATCAAATATTAGCAGTGCTAATAAGAATACAGGAGATGTATATGACAGACGGTAAGAAGATGTTCCTCTGGGGCCTGGCCGCAGGAGTCGCGGCGGCAGCGTTCCTCAGGACGGACACGTTCAGGAAGGGATGCTCAAAGGTCATCGCGGGCGGCATGCAGCTGAAGGACGACGCGAAGGAATACTTTGAGACCATAAAAGAGGATGCCGAGGACATCAAGGCCGAGCAGGATTCCAAGGCGAGCTCGTAAGATGGACTTCACCGTAAAGCATTCTTTGCCGGGCCGCATCCGAGTCGGCTATGACAAGACAAAAGTCTCCCGGCGGCAGGCGGCCCTCGCGCACAGTCTGCTTTCGGTTCAGGAAGGAATGACGGATGTGCGCGTGAACTACACGACCGCTTCCTTCCTCATATACTACGACAGCGCGAAGCTGACGGAAAAGCACATAAAGGCATACTTCCTCGCCCTCTCAGGCAAGTACCTGAACAATCAGGAAATGCTTGACAGCGTGGACGAGCCTGCGGAGCAGGAGAGCCTGCTCTTTGACCTCGCCTGCATGACGGTCTGGCACTACCTCAAGCAGCTGCTTCCCGCCCCGGTTCGCCTGATGCTCCAGATATACTCCCTTGCGCCGAGAATCTTGAAGGGCCTTGGGGTGGCAGCCACGGAAGGCCCCTTCAAGTCCGAGGTTCTCGACGCTGCGGCCATATCGATGGCGCTGATTGCCGGCGACAACAAGACGGCCTCCAACATCAATTTCCTGCTGAACATCGGTGATACCATAGAGGAGTTCACCAAGAAGAAATCCTACGCGGACCTTGCCGACCACCTTCTGTCCCAGAACGACCAGGTGCAGCTCGTTGAAGGCGACAACGAGCGGACCGTTCCGCTCAAGGCCGTGAAGAAGGGTGACATCATCGCCGTGCGGACGGGGAGCATTATCCCTGTGGACGGCAGCGTCGTGCGCGGGGAAGGCCTTGTCAACCAGGCTTCCATAACCGGAGAACCGCTCGCCGTGGAAAAGAGGGAAGGCGGAAGCGTCTTTGCCGGTACCATCGTGCAGGAAGGGGAGCTGTTCGTCGAAGTCCGCGCGACCGGAAGTCAGACGAAAGTTCAGAACATCCTGACGATGATAGACAACTCGCAGCAGCTGAAGGTCTCGTCCCAGGTGCGCTCGGAGCGGCTTGCGGATTCGCTCGTCAAATACAATTTCCTGCTCTCGCTCGTGACCTTCTTGGTTACGCGCGACATGAGCAAGGTGATGGCGACCCTTATGGTGGACTACTCCTGCGCGATGAAGCTCGTTTCTCCCATCGCCGTGCTGAGCGCGATGAAGGAAGCGGCGGAGAACGGGATTGTCGTGAAGGGCGGCAAGTTCCTTGAGGACGCATCCCGCGCGGATACCGTTGTCTTTGACAAGACGGGAACGCTGACGGCGGCGGCCCCGCACCTGGAGCGCGTGCGCTGCTTTGGCGGGAGGAGCGAGGAGGAAGTTCTTTCCGTCGCCGCCTGCCTGGAGGAGCACTTTGCCCACCCGATTGCGACGGCCATCGTCAAGGCTGCGGAATCGCGGGGCATCCTGCATCCGGAGCGTCATGCCAAGGTGGAGTATATCGTCGCGCACGGGATTGCGACCAGCCTTGACGGAAAGAAGCTCGTCATAGGCAGCCGGCATTTCGTCTTTGACGATGAGAAGGTCGAGAAGCCTGAGGGACTGGAGAAAATACAGAAGGACGCGCTGAAAAACGGCGAGTCCCTTTTGTACCTCGCGGAAGAAAAGAAACTGATAGGGATTTTCTCCATCAATGACCCGGTACGTGAAGATGCGCCGCACATCATCAGGAAGCTGCACTGGAGCGGCATACAGAACTGCGTGATGATTACCGGGGACGATGAGGGGGCTGCCAAGAACGCCGCGAAGATTGCGGGAATCGATCACTACATCTCCCGCGCATTACCCGAGGACAAGTTCAATTATATAGAAGAACAAAAGAAACAAGGGCACACGGTGATAATGATTGGCGACGGCATCAACGATGCGCCCGCCCTTGCGGCCGCTGACACCGGGATTGCGATGGGCGACTGCGCCGACATCACCGGTGAGACTGCCGACATAATCCTGTCCAGCAAGGACGGACTTGAAGGTCTGTACAAGACCCGTGTCTTGGGCAGGAGGCTGATGGAAAAGATTGAGTCGAACAACCGCGGCATTGTCACGGTGAACACCAGCTTCATGCTGCTTGGATTGTTCGGGGCAATCTCGCCCTCGCTCGCGGCTGTCCTGCACAATGCTTCGACCGTCGCGTTCAGCGTCAGCGCGATGCAGCCCGTTCTGACGGGCGACGATTAGGAACAACAAGGGGGTATGGATGCAGTATAACTACTTCCCCGGCAGGCTCCGCTTCCGTGACCCCGTCCTGCGCGACGGCGACATACGGGCTGCCGCGCTTGAGGCAGTCAGGATGATTTGCCCGCAGGCGGAGCTCTCCTACAAGGAGAGCACGGCGAGCATACTGGCGGTTTACCCGGCAGAGTCCGTCAATGTGGAGGAGCTGAAAAAACTCGTTCCGTACTTGCTGAAAATCGAACCGAAAATCCGCTTCTACACGCCCAAGAAGAAAGATGAGGTGCTGGCGGGTATCGCGGAAATAAAGGACGCAATAAAGCGAATAATTCCACAGGAGTGATATATGGACTTGAAACTTGGAGACGTGCAGACGACGGCCCTGATACCCGTCGCGGTAAAGGCCAATGAGAGCATGAGGAAAAACGCCCGCGTCTATGATGATGTCGCGGTGCAGATTGTCAGGACGCTCGGGCTGGACACGAAGCCCTATGACAAATTCATGTCGCACGAGGGAGTCATCGCGCGGACGGTCATGCTTGACCGCATGGTAAAGGACTTCATCGCGGGCACCCCCGATGCCGTCATCGTGAACTTGGGCGCGGGGTTCGATAACAGGTTCTCCCGCGTGGACAACGGCCGCATACGCTGGTTCGATGTGGACCTGCCGGATTCCATCGAACTACGGAAGAAGGTGTTCAAGGAGCGCGACCGTGTGACGATGATTGCGGGGAGTGTCCTGGATGACGGCTGGTGCGGACAGGTCAAGGCAGGGATGCCCAAGGCCGACGCGAAGGTTCTTTTCCTTGCCGAGGGGCTTTTCATGTACTTCACGCTGGACGAGATAAAGACGATTCTTTCCATCCTGAAAAATAACTTCCCCGGCGCGACATTGATTGCCGAGCAGAACAACCCGATGATGGTGAAGAACCAGAAGTATCATGATACCGTAAAGAACACCAACGCCGTGTTCAAGAGCGGGACTTGGTCAGGGCAGGAAATCGCTGATTTGGTCAGCGGAGTCCGCTTTGTCGAGGAGCACAGCTTCAACGAGGAAATGCGCAAGCATTCCTTTGGTGGCTGGCTTTTTGCGACCCTCCTTCCCAAGATGAACGACCGCTGGGCCAAATTTGCGTGGTAGGACGTGAACCATGCAGTTTGAAGGAACTGGTCGTAATTTAGAATGTTCTGAGCCGGTTTCTCTGGTTTACTTTTTTTGAATTTTTTCCCCATAAAACTGTCAACTCCCTGGGAATCTGCCTCTTGTAAGAGGCAGATAGGAGTTGATTATGGACAAGACTTTTTCCAACACTTTCAGGAAGGCGTTCACCGTGGCCGCCTTTGTGTCGCTCGCGGTCATGGCGGCAGTCACGGGGTCTGCCATGTTCCAGCTGTATGTCACGGGCCAGCGATATGCCAGGCTCAGGGATTATGCAACCGACCGGGGGATAAAGCTCACGGGCAGCAGTGACAAGCCGCTTCTCGGCATCAAATCTGGATCTGCCCCTGAGCTTGCGAGCCACCTAGAAGATAGGCTCTACGGAACGTACGGGCTGTCGGACTGCTCGCTGGAAATACAGGGAGACACCCTTGTTTTCACGGGCAATCTTTCCGGGGGCTTCTCACAGGCAAAGACAGCGTTTCCCTTCGCCAGTTCTGACGAGTCTGATGATTCCGACAAGTACGACCCGTACTCCGGTTACTACGACAGCTACTATTATGAGCGCAGCCCGTACAGCAGATCATACAGGGGAAGCTGGAAGAACGTGGACAATGTCCGCTACGCATACACTGAGAACGGCTTCAGGGAACGACTCCCTGCCAGCGATACGGCCCTTGACGAAGCCACGGCTTTCATCAGGCAGGAGCTGAAATCCGCCTTGAAAGACGTAAGGTACGGCTATTACTGCAGCACCAAAGATTACCCCGATTGCAAGATACAGGTAGCTCTTTCCAATGAGCTGAATTACGACGGGTTCATTCAGGAAGACTTTGCTCACCTGAAAGACCGTCTCGGCAGGGCGCAGAGATTCGCGGGCAGCTGCCTGTACCTCTTCCTGTTTTGCATGGCATCAGTGCTGTCATTCCTCGCAGGAACGAACATGCTTGTACGCTGCGTGTCCGCAACGCTCGCACTCTGCGTCGCCAGTTACCTGTTCGGCTTTTCGGCGGCATGCGTCGTCATCTTCTTTATCCTGTTCGTCGTTGCGAGCGGAATAATCAAGCGCAGCAGGAACGAATTCCTCAGGGGCGTGGCATACATCGCACTGAGTCTCCTGCTTAACATGGAGATGATGAAGTACGCTTCCGCCGGGCTGGACGTAGGAACGGAATGTATCAGCCGCTTCCTTGCGTTCACCTTCTCCGCAATAAACATCATCGCCTGTGCCTGCCTTGTAGACGCACTCCGTACCGGCACGGACACGCTCGAAATTTTCCCCGCACGGAAAAAGACAGACGGGCGCATCTTCATAGAGCTCTCGCCTTCGCTCCTGCCATACATGACGACGATATGCGAGAAGCTCAACGCCTGCCACAGGAACATGCCAAACGAGCAATGCTTCTCTCCGTATGACAAGCCCTGCTACAACGTCGTGTGCAGGGAAGAGCTGGAAGGCAATGAGTACCGGATTGTAAAGGACGGCGAATGCCTTGCCTCCAAGCTTCTGGACACTGCGGAGCTGGATGACTTTGAGCTGAACCTGCTTGTGTGCAGGGCAATCGCAGCACGGGTAGACAGGAACAGGAACTAAAGGAGTCAGCCAGGAGGTCAGAAACGGCTTCCTGTCTGGCTGATGGCAAAAACTTTTGGAGGAATTCTAGTATGCTCGAAAACATAAAAGATATTGGCTCATCGGCAAAAGAGATTGTTCTGGCCTTTGTTTTTATGACGGCAGCCCTCGCGTTTATCCTTGTACCTGTTATCATGTCAGGCTATGCGTTCATGGAGGGATATCATTTGTATGCATTCGTCGGACTGCTCTGCTTTCTGGCAATTGGATTGCTTGTCATCCAATATATACGAAGACGTATTGGACGAGGAATTTTTTACGGGATGCTCGTACCGTGCAACATCATTCTTCTTATCTATACCGATTATCTCTGTGAATATATATATGGCAACGATTTACCGGTTCTTTTTCGTTTCTTTGTAGTAGCAGAGATTCTGATATCGACAGGAATCGAGATGCTCAAAGCCAGCGAAAAGAAGGAAGCTGCCAGAAAACCGCATCCCGTTCCGCTCATCCGCTGGCCAGAGTTCGTCATGCACACGAGCAGCGAATCCCTTGCGCTTCTGAAAAAACTCCTGCAAATCAAGCAGATGGGAAAGCTATTACAGCCCTTCGAGGGAAGGAACTGGAAGAACCTGTCCGCCGGGGAACGGCGCGAACTTGAGCAGCTTGCTGCAAGCCGCCGCATCTTCAGCTCTGCCATCAAATATATGGAACTGTCCGGCATTCCCAAAGAACGCTCGGACACGTTCGAGGAGCTAGTGGTGACGGTACGCGGTACTGGCAAGAGCCTGCTTCCAGACGACAATGACATCCTGCAGTGCCTGTACAATGCAAACCTGTTGAACGGCGGAACGCTTTCGCTTGAGGAAGTAAAAGCCTTGTTCCCCAAAACACCCGGCGACTGTCAGAGCGAAGAAGAGAAGGACATCGTCAAGTTCAGGATGGCGCTCGGCTGGCTATGCAAGGAAGAGAGCGAAACTCATTACCGGGACTGGCAGCAGCTCGCAGGACGCTGCACGTACATCCTTGCCAGCGGAGACACAAGCTTTTCGAACTACGAAGAGGAAAATGTCTTTGCGATGCAGGAACTTGACGGGTTTACTTTCACTGGCAAAAAAGAGAATCCGTTCGGGGGCTTCCTCTGGTGCTGCCTCGTATACGGCCGCCTTATGTCCGAACTGTTGGACAAGGATCTGAACATGCAGAAGGCGATGCTGCTCCTGAGCTCCCTGCTCACATCCTACAGGCTTCCCGTCATCTTTCTGGAAGCCGCCGACAGGGAGACGCATCTGGAT
>CACYDQ010000504.1 GCA_902773215.1 uncultured Spirochaetaceae bacterium
ATGCGCGATATGGCGAAGAGGGGCGTGTACAGCTCGCGGGGGATGTTCAGCATCGTGTAGACGAAGCCCGAGAAGAAGTCCACGTTGGAGCAGATTTTCTTGTCTCCGCCGTGGAACTCCTCAAGGATTTTCGGGGCGAGACGCTCGATAATCCGGTAGAGGTTGAACTCCTCCTCGCAACCCTTCTCCTTAGCGAGCTCCCCGGCCTTGTCGCGGAGCAGGGTCGCCCTGGGGTCACTTATCGTGTAGACCGCATGTCCCTGCCCGTAGATGAGCCCCGTATGGTCAAAAGCCTCCTTGCGGGCAATCTTGCGCAGGTACTCGGCAATCTCGTTCTCGTTGGCCCAGTCATGGACGTTCTGCTTGATGTCGTCCATCATCTCCATGACGCGGATGTTCGCGCCTCCGTGCCTGCGGCCCTTGAGCGAGCCGACGGCGGCTGCGATGGCAGAGTAGGTGTCCGTGTCCGCGGACGAGACGACGTGGACGGTCAGGGACGAGTTGTTACCGCCTCCGTGCTCGGCGTGCAGGATGAGGGCAAGGTCCAGGATTTCCGCCTCGCTCTGGGTGTAGCTCCGGTCGCTGCGGATGAGGCGCAGGAAGTTCTCCGCCGTGGAAAGCTCCGGCACGGGATTGTGGATGTACATGCTCTTGCCGTCGTAGTAGCGGCGCTTTGCCTGGTAGCCGTAGGCGGCCAGCGTGGAGAAGCGGGAGATAAGCTCGATGCACTGGCGCAGGTTGTTTGCTATATCGCGGTTCTCCGGGTCGGGGTCGTATGAATAGGAGGCGAGCACCCCGCGGGCAATCTTGTTCATGATGTCGCAGGAGGGGGCCTTCATTATCATGTCCTCCGTGAAGTTGGGGGGCAGGGTGCGCAGCTCGCCGAGGAATTCCGTGAACTCGTCCAGCTGGGCCTTGGTCGGCAGGTCCCCGAAGAGGAGGAGGTAGACGCACTGCTCGTAGCCGAACTCGTGCCGGCTCTCTATGTCGTGCACTATGTCCTCTACGCTGTAGCCGCGGTACATCAGCTTGCCGGGAACGGCGACTTTCTTTCCGTCCTGGAATTCATAGCCGACGACATCTCCGATGCGGGTCAGGCCGACCAGGACACCACGCCCGTCGGCGTAACGCAATCCCCGCTTTACGTCGTATTTCTCATACAGGCTATGGTCTATGGGGTCGTTTTTCTGCGCCAGGTCGGTGAGTTTGTTGATGAAACCGTTGCTTTCTTCAATAGATTTTTGCATACACAGCCCCTCAGATTTATAAAATATGCATAATTATACAAAAAAAGCCTGTCTTATGCAAGAAGCCCGCGAATTTCGGGCAGCCCTAAACGGACGTTTAGGCCACCCCTAAACGGGCATTTCGGGTACCCCTAAACGGACGTTTCGGTCACCTCTAAACGGACGTTTCGGGTACACGGCAAGCAGGGGCGGGGGCGCACTTACGGGGTTACGGCCAGTCGGTTACGTCTACGCCGCGCTTTACGGTACGGTGCGGACGACGCGGAAGCCGTAGCGGTCGTCGGAGCTGTTCCGCTGGTGCGGAAGCCAGCTCCCCCGGCCGGAAATATCGCAGCTGGCGCTAGTGCTGCTCCAGCCGCCGCCAGCTACCAGGCGGTTGTTCGAGGAAGCGTCATACTTGTCCCAGCACCACTCACATACGTTGCCCGTCATGTCGTAAAGACCTAAGCAGTTGGGTGCCTTTGTCTTCACCTCGTGCGACTTGCCGCCGCTGTTGCCTGAGTACCAGGCCACGGCTTCAATGTCCGCACCGCCGCTATAGATGTAGCTTTCGTTCGCGGAGCCTCCCCTGGCGGCATATTCCCATTCCGCCTTGGTCGGAAGCCGGTAGCCGTTTGCGGACGTATCCACGGTAACGTTTTTCCAGTTGAAGAGATTTGAGCTTGGCCCGCAGGGCTTGCCGCCGGAGCCGGTCACGATACCGCTCCAGTCCGCCGGGTCCGTACTCTCGTCTATCGTGTAGCAGGGGGTGAGCCCTTCCGTCATGCTCCTCTCGTTGCAGTAGATGAGAGCGTCGTACCAGGACACGTAGTAGGCTGGGTAGTCGTCACCTATGCCGTATGTGCCGGAGGGGCTTGAGCTTCCATAGCCACAGTATGTCCCGTACTCGCCCTGCGTCACCTCGTGGTCGCAGACATACAGCTCGGGCACCGTGCCCCCGTTGCCATCAACGAAGGCAAAGCCTTCCGGCACTGGTATATAGAAAGTCTTCGCTGTGGCAGCCGTCGTGCCCAGCGTGCCTCCGCTGCCTCCGGTTAGGCCGAACAGGTC
>CACYDQ010000505.1 GCA_902773215.1 uncultured Spirochaetaceae bacterium
CTACTCCATCGCCTACCGCGTCGCCCACGAGCTTGAGGAGGCGACCCACCTGGAATCCCGCGTGACCGTCCTGGGCTATTTGCAGCGGGGCGGCACGCCCTCCCCCTACGACAGGATTCTTGCGACCCAGTACGGGACGGCGGCGGCCCACTTCCTTGCGAACGAGGAATTCGGAAAGCTCGTCGCCCTGCAGAACGGCAAGATAGTCGGAGTCCCCCTTGAGGAAGTCGCAGGAAAGGTCAAGAACATCCCGCTCGACCATCCCATGATTCAGTGTGCCCGCGAACTCGGAACCGGGCTGGGAGACTGACGTGTCCGGCACGGAGAACAGCTTCAACTGCCATTTCTGCCCCGTCTGCAACGGGGCGGGCTGCATAGGAGAAATGCCCGGGATGGGCGGTCCCCTTGACAGCAGGAACTTCATCCACAACTGCGACGACTGGGGCGGCATCGCTTTCGGGAGCGAGAAGGCGGAACTTCCCCAGCTTCGCCTCGCACCGATAACCGGTGCCGTGGAAAACGTAGGGTATCCGGACGAAAAATCCTTCTACATGGACCTGATACGCTTCGCAAGCGGACGGGGCATAAAGCTTTCCATCGGTGACGGAACGCCGGACTTTAAGCTCCAGTACGGCATAGAAGCCGTGCGGGAGCAGCGGAAGCGGAGCCCCGGCACGAAGGCAGCAGTCTTCATCAAGCCCTACCCCAACGAGAAGATACTCGAACGCTCAGAGTGGGCGGACGACATAGCCGAGATTTTCGGCATAGACATAGACGCGTACAACATCATCACGATGCGGAACCTCGTCCACCTGGAACAGAAAAGCCCCGCGATGCTTCTGGAACTGAAAAAAAGGTTCAATGCCCGGGGGGCCCTGTTCGCCATCAAGGGCGTGTTCAAGCAGGAAGACATCGAGACTGTAAAAGAGGTCAAGCCCGACATCATCTACGTCTCCAACCACGGGGGCCGCGTGGAGACCCGGGAGGGGAGCACTGCCCGCTTCCTGGAAGAAAACGCCGCCGTCCTCAGGTCCAACTGCTACAAGCTCTGGGTTGACGGGGGCATCCGGCTCAGCTCGCAGATGAAAAAAGCTGCAAGCTACGGGGTAGACACGGTCCTGCTCGGCCGCCCCATCGTCAGCGCGCTGTGCAGCGAGAAAGCCGGCGAGGAGCGTCCCGTACTTCTTGCATAATTTATGGGGCAAGCCAGTTACAAAAGTAACCGATTTTTTGCAGTCGGCTCATTTAGCTAAAAAGTAAATTTCACTTTACATTTTACCTAAACAACGCTAAACTTGAGCCATGATGATGCAAAACTTTCAGGACAGGCTTGCCCTGCTCACCGCTGAGCACGAAGCCCTCATACGGATGCCGAATTCCCCGGTTTATCCCGGCAACGGCATTTTCCTCCGCTACAAGAACCCGGTCATCACGGCAGCCCACACGCCGCTCGACTGGCGTTACGACCTGAACCCAAAGACCAACCCTTACCTCATGGAGCGGATGGGCATAAACGCCGCCTTTAACGCCGGAGCGATAAAGCTGAACGGCAAGTACTGCCTGGTCGTCCGCGTCGAGGGGGCTGACCGCAAGTCCTTCTTCGCCGTCGCGGAGAGCCCCAACGGGACCGACAACTTTGAGTTCAAAGGCATTCCCATCCTCCTTCCACAGACCGATGACCCTGACACCAATGTATACGACATGCGGCTGACCCGGCATGAGGACGGCTGGATTTACGGCGTTTTCTGCAGCGAGCGCAAGGACAAGACAGCCCCAAAAGGCGACACTTCGTCCGCAACGGCGGCGGCAGGCATTGTCAGAACCAAGGACCTGGTGCACTGGGAACGCCTTCCCGACCTCAAGAGCAAAAGCAGCCAGCAGAGAAACGTCGTCCTGCACCCCGAATTCGTAGATGGCAAGTACCTCTTCTACACCCGCCCGCAGGACGGCTTCATTGAGACAGGCTCGGGCGGCGGCATCTGTGCGGGATTCAGCGACAACATGGAACATCCAGAAGTCACGGACGAGAAAATCATAGACCCAAAGGTCTACCACACGATAAAGGAAGTAAAGAACGGCTCCGGGGCAGTGCCCATAAAGACGGACAAGGGCTGGCTCTTCATTGCCCACGGGGTGCGGAACACGGCGGCGGGCCTCCGCTACGTCATCTACGCCTTCATGACGAGTCTTTCCGACCCGACGCAGGTCATCGCAAGCCCTTCCGGCTACCTGATTGCCCCTGAGGGAGATGAGCGGGTCGGCGATGTCAGCAACGTTGTGTTCACGAACGGGGCTATTGCGGACGACGACGGAAGGCTTCTCATCTACTACGCCTCAAGTGACACCCGCATGCACGTCGCGGAAAGCACGGTGGACCGAATGGTTGACTACTGCCTGAACACACCGCCGGACAGCCTGACATCGCGCGGGCAAGTGGAAAAACGCCTCGCCCTTATAGAAGCAAACCGTGCCCTGAAAGGCTAGACCAGCTGGGTTTCCTGCATCGCGTCGCGAATTTCCGCCGCCGTAAAGCCTTTGCGGAGCAGGGACCGGAAGAGCTTGTCCCGGTCCCTGCACGTTTTCATGCCGCGGGCCAAGGCTTTTCTGCATAAAAGCCCCTCGTCATTCTCACAAAAGAACTCATCGAGGGCAGCGGCGGCATCGTCCCTGCCGATTCCCCGCGCGGCAAGCTCCGCCCCCAGACGGAGCCGCCCCTCCGCATGGTCGATTGCCCGGCTCCGGAGCCAGGCCCCGGCAAACCTCCTGTCGCTCAGGTACCCCCTCCCCTCCAGATAGTCCAGGGCCGTCTGGATATATTGCCAGTCCAGACCCTTTTTGGCAAGCTTGGCTGACAAAGACGCGCGGCACTGCTCCGCCCGGGCCAGATAGGACATAGCCAGCGTCTCGGCGGAATACGCAAGCGAAGCGGAAAGCACATCCGCATACTGCTCATCAGAAAATTCAACGGAAGACTCCCCGGCAGAATCCAGAGCGTGGCAAGTACGTTCCAGAACGTCGGGGGAAAGGCAGGAAAGATAGTCCGTGCGCAAAAAAAAGGCAGACCCATCCGACGGAGTGAGTTTCCACACACCGGATGAAGTCTGCTCTATTTCGCGTATCAACATGCGAAAAGGAAATGTATCCTTAGCGCTTGCTGAACTGGAAGCGCCTACGGGCACCCCTCTGACCGTACTTCTTGCGCTCAACCATACGGGAGTCGCGGGTCAGATAGCCGTTCGCCTTGAGGGCGGTGCGGCAGTTGGGATCAACCTGGGTCAAGGCGCGTGAAATGCCGTGCAGACAGGCAGCAGCCTGTCCGTTAAGTCCGCCACCCTGAACGTTAATAAGGATATCAAACTTAGAATCGTTTGAGGTGACGAGGAGCGGCTGGTGGACAAGGCGGACTTCCTCATCGGTGGGGAAGTACTCCTTCACGTCCTTTCCGTTCACAACAATCTTTCCGCTTCCCTCGCGCAGAAACACGCGGGCGACGGCGGTCTTCCTTCTACCAGTTCCAATAGCTATGTTCGTTACCACGGTAAACTCCTTTTAACTCAAACTTCCAGAGGCTTGGGATTCTGGGCGACATGGGGATGCTCGCTGCCAGCGTAAATCTTGACGTAGTTCACGAGCTTGCGTCCCAAGCGGTTGTGGGGAAGCATTCCCCAGACGGTCTTCCTGAGCGGCTCGGTCGGCTTGCGGGCCAGCAAAGAGCCGAAAGACTCGCTCTTGAGCCCGCCGACATAACCGGTGTAGTGGCGGTAGAGCATATCCGTTTCCTTCTTTCCGGAAACAACAACCTTATCGGCGTTGATGACAACGACATAATCCCCGCACTCCTCGTTCGGCGTGTAGGTCGGCTTGTTCTTGCCACGGACAGTCGCGGCTATGACAGCGGCGACACGGCCCAAAGTCTTGCCAGACGCATCGATGATGTACCAATCGTGCTTCGTCTCGCCGCCCTTGTTGAAGACGGTCTGAAATTTCTTACCTTTCTCGTCCATGTTATATGTACCTTCAAATAAAACTTCTGGCAACCGGAGCCTTGCATCCTGCCTCGGTATGCCTGCAGACAATGAGCAGTTGTCTGCAAAATGTACGGGGTAAAAAACTATAGCATTTTATTCCCCGTTTAGTCAAGGGCTTATTTGAGCAGGCTGCCCAAAAGGCTGACGGCGGCCCCTGCCAAATCCTGCTTGCCGTTGCTGTTGCCGGGCTTCACGGTCGCGCCGGACTGTGCGGAAGAGCCCCCGCCCAAAAGGCCGGAGAGCAGGCCGCCCATGTTGCTCGAGACCACACTGCCCAGGAGGGCCGCGACCGCATTTGAATTCGAGGAGGACGCGTTGGTCTGCTGGCCCAGGACACTCAGAAGGAGCGGGGCGGCGGCGGCGAGGATGGAGCTGACCTTTGCCTTGTCCACGCCGGATTCCTTGGCGACCGCGTTGGTCGTGCTCGCCGTCTTGGAGCCGAGCAGGTGGGACAGGATTTTGGCTCCGTCCGAGAGGTCAATCTTGCCCGATGAGTCGGCGGCATGGGCGGTCAGCGCCTGCAAAAAGCCCGCCGCGGTGGAAGACCCGCTCGCCTGTGCGCTCGCCCCCTGCAGGAGGCTCGGAATCGCGCTCGTCAGGACTTTCTTGACATCGGCGGTGGAAGCACCGGACTCCTTGCCGATGTTCTTGATATTAGAGGAGCTCAGGAGGGCGGTCAGAATCGAAGAAGTCGCGTCGGCCATATTACTTGCCTTCCTCGGACTTCATCGCCTCTTCTTCCTCGGCCTCGGCCATCGCCTCGCGCTTGTCCTTTATGTCGGCAATCCCGATGAACACGGAGACCAGACCGATGAACGCGGCGAGGACGGGCGCACAGCCCTTCAGGAAAGCGACGACCGCCGCCCCCCACGCCAGCCCCATCGGTAGGCAGGCGAACACGCAGAACAAAATCAGAATGATACCTATGATAAGTGCGGCCATCATCAACTCCCTATGCAAAAAATGCAAGATTCTTCTATTATTATATCATTATATTGACTTGTCCGAATTTGGGCAAGACGTTCCCTTTAACCCTTTAGTGGAGAACTATCACGCATCCGAGTGCGGCTTTTCACTCGGGCGGGTGAGAACTTTCACGCGTCCGGGTGAAGATTCTCACGCATCCGAGTGCGGCTTTTCACTCGGGCGGGTGAGAAAAGCTTTCAAAGTGCCCTTTACGCGATTCATCCTGCACACGACAAAAGCAAGAAAAAGCGTATGGCAAAGCCAAGGAACAAGCAGAAGAGCCCGTCCTTCACCATTACGGACGGAGCGCTGACAAGCAGCGGCACAGCGGAGTTGTGAAAGCGGGGCACCAAGACAGGGCAAAGACATTCTGACTTCCTTGAACAATTTTAATATCCCCTGTATAATAGATGGCTATGCCACAGGGAGATAACCCGCTCATAATACAGTCAGACAGGACGCTGCTGCTCGATGTCCACGCCCCCCGGGCCAAAGAATGCGCGGCAGCCCTCATTCCTTTCGCGGAGCTCGTAAGCTCCCCGGAGCACCTGCACACCTACCGGATAAGCCCTCTCTCCCTCTGGAACGCGGCGAGCGCTGGGTTCTCGAGCGAAAAGGTCACTGAGACACTGGCGGAATTTTCCCGCTATGAAATGCCCCAGGCGGTGTCTGCATGGGTCAGGGAGACGGAGGGCCGCTTCGGCAGGCTCAGGCTGGTACCCGGGCCCGTGACGGAGAAAGACGGAATTAAGGACGAGCAGCTCTATCTGGTCTCAAATTCCCCCATCATCTACAAGGAAATAGCGGCGAACCCCGCGGCAAGGAAGTTCCTCATTGAAAGCAGCTACACCCTGCCGGAGGAAGAGGCCGCCACATACAAGCTCAACGATGTCGAGAAACAGTTCTGCTTCCTCCTGAACCTGACCGACCGGGGAATCGTCAAGGAAAAGCTTTTGCAGCTGGGCTGGCCGGTCAAGGACGACGTGCCGCTCCGGGACGGGGCAAAACTCGACATACAGCTCCGTGAGACCTGCCTCTCAGGCCAGTCCTTCCAGGTACGCGACTACCAGAAGGCGGCGGCGGAGGCCCTCGTCGGCAACAGGGGGAGCGGGACGGGATTCGGCACGATAGTGCTTCCCTGTGGGGCAGGCAAGACGATTGTCGGCATGGAAATCATGTCCCTGCTCCAGACCAACACCCTTATCGTCACGACGAACATCAGCGCGGTTCACCAGTGGATAAACGAGCTCCTTGACAAGACGAACCTGACGGAAGACCAGATAGCCGAGTACACCGGTGAGCAGAAGACCATAAAGAGCGTCACCGTCGCGACATACCAGTTACTCACGTGGCGGGCTGACAAGGACAGCCCCTACCCCCACTTCGCCCTCTTCCGCCAGAACGACTGGGGACTGGTCATCTACGACGAGGTGCACATGCTGCCCGCCCCGGTCTTCCGCGTGACGGCGGAACTGCAGGCTGTCAGGCGGGTCGGCCTCACGGCGACGCTCGTCAGGGAGGACGGCTGCGAGGGGCAGGTCTTCTCTCTCGTCGGGCCCAAGCGCTACGACGTTCCCTGGAAGGAGCTTGAGAAGAACAAGTGGATTGCGAGCGCGCTCTGCATAGAAATCCGCCTGGACATGCCGGAATCCACGGAGATAGAGTACGCGGTCGCGGGCGCACGGGTCAAGCACCGGCTTGCGAGCGAGAACCCGGCAAAGCTCTCCGTCGTAACCCAGCTCGTGCAGAAATACACGGAGGACAAAATCCTCGTCATCGGACAGTATTTGGACCAGCTCAAGGACATTTCCGTCGCGCTCAAGGCCCCGATCATAACGGGGAAGACCCCGAACGCGGAGCGCGACCAGATTTACGCGGACTTCCGGCAGGGAAAGATAAAGGTCCTCGTCGTCAGCAAGGTGGCGAACTTCGCGATTGACCTGCCTGACGCAAGCCTTGCGATACAGGTCAGCGGGACATTCGGCTCCAGGCAGGAAGAGGCGCAGCGTCTGGGCAGGATTCTCCGCCCCAAGGAGCGGACGAGCCGATTCTTCACCCTCATCTCCAGGAACACGGTGGAGGAGGACTTCGGCGCGAACAGGCAGAAATTCCTTGCGGAGCAGGGCTACGCCTACCGCATAGTACGATACACGGACGAATCCAGCCTGGACCAGATTGACGGTGAGGAGCAGGCTGCCTTATGTCAGGGGGACGCGTGATGATTACGGAAAGGGAAAAAGACAAGGCTGCCAAGGACAAGCAGGCAGCCAGGGTAGAGAAGGTTCTTGCCTGGAGGAAGTACATCGCCACGCTCGGAGAGGAGGAGTTCTTCGACATTATCCGCATATACCTCGGAGAAGTGCCTACCCCCTACAACAAGCAGGATTTGGTCGAGGAGCTGAGCGCGTTCCTCAGGAAAGAGGATAACAAGAAAGGTATCATCCGGCTCCTGAGCGGCATAGACCTGAAGCTGCTCGCCGCAGTCAGATATATCCCGAGGGCAGACGTAGACAAACTGGAGGGCTTTTTTTCCCCCACGATAAGCAGGAAACAGCTGGAAGCTCACGTGGACAACCTGATACAGAGGCTCTTGATATTCTACAAGGGTGGGAACGAAAGGAGGCCCGACTATCTGAGCATTGCCCCTCTGCTGGAGGACAAGCTTCTGGAGATTCTGGACATAGACATCCTGCTCCCTTCCTATCAGGGCAAGGCGGACATGGTGGCAGGGGCCGAGGCGATGGATGCGGGTAAGGTCGCGTCGCTGATTTCATATGTCCTTGCACACCCCGACCTGTGCAAGGCGGACGGAAGCTTCAAGAAAAAGAACGGGGAGGAAGTCGCGGAGAAGCTCGGCGACGTCGCGCAGATGCAGTGCCTCCTGACATCCCTCCGGAACCTGGGCCTGTTCACGGAGACCCCGAACGGAAAGAAAATCCTGCCGGACTGGAACAAGGCGGAAAGCCTTGCAAACCTGGACAGCCAGAACCAGAGGGCATATCTGTGCGTGGCCAACATCGGCCACCTGACACGTAACAGCATGTACGAGGCCGCCCAGCTTCTGTCCGACACCCTGCAGGCCGCTAAAGACAAACGCTATGGCAAGGAAGCCCTGCTCCGCCTGGCTTTCCTCATCAAGCAGAACAAGCGGGGAGGAATAGACTGGGAGCAGACGGGACGCTTCCAGAGCCTGATTTCCCGCTCCCCATGGGCAGACCCGAGGAAGCCCGAGGAGAACGTGGAGAAGACGATGACCCAGGCGATGGACGCAGCCATCGCATTCGGCTACATCGTCAAGGACGGGACGGATGACGAGGGACAGGACATCTACTGCGTCAATCCCGTCTTCTTCGAAAGAAGCAGCGGAACGGACAGCAAGAAAAAGGAATCCGTAAAGCTGGACGCAGGCTTCACTTTCATGGTCATGCCCGGGCTCACGCTTCAGGAACTGCTGCCGCTGGTAAAATTTTTGGAACTGGTCAAGTACGACAAGGTGCTCAGCTTCGAGATGAACAAGAAGGCGGTCATGCGCTCGTTCGACTACGGCATGACCGCGGAAAGCATAAAGGCGACCATAAGCGAGTACACCGACTACCCCATTCCCCAGAACATGGACGTGACGCTCGACGAATGGTTCGGCTCCTACGGCTCGGCATCGCTCTACAAGGGCTACGTGCTCAAAGTCTCGGGCGAGAACGACATCCTCGTCAAGAGGAACCGCTTCCTGTCACACCACATCATAGACACGCTCGCCCCCGGCCTCTATCTCCTTGACTTCGCTGACGACATCATGGCGCAGGCCGCGATAAAGCAGTGCGGACTGGACTTCATCGGCAAGATAAAGTCCAAGGAGACCGAGAAGTTCACGGCATCATCGTTCTTCTCCCTGGACAGGAACGACGGAAAGCTCCCGTATGAGGGCGGAAGTGGCGGGAAAGGGGCGGCTGCGGGGCGGCCCTTAAAGAAAGAGCAGGACGAGCTTTTGGAATCACTGCGGGAAAAAGTGAACGCGATGAAAATCCCCCAGGAGCAGAAGGACGGCCTTCTGTCCCGGATTGACAGGCGGGTCATCGTCAACGAGAACCAGCTCAGGCCGGAAAGCGTCCGCTTCGAGAAGCTGGAAGCCCTGGCGATGGACTATCAGGGCAAGGTGCATGTCATAGAGAATTCCATACTGGCCAAGTGCCTGGTGGAAATCACGAGTAGCGAGGGCGACGGGGTTTTCCTTGGAGAGGTCACTTCGTTCACCAAGTACGAGGGCGAGGCGGAGGTGACGCTCAAGCGCGAGGACGGGACAGAAAGGACCTTCTCGGTCAGCAAGGCATCGCTCGTGCGCAAGGTCATCAGGCAGCTCACATTCTAGTTTGAGGAAATAGATTCAAGGAGTTATATTATGGAAGAATTTGACGCGCTCAAGGACTTTCTGGAGTCCAGCGGCAAGGATATGGTGGAGCTGGAGCGGCTCCTGACCTCCAAACAGGCACTCGCGCCCGAGAGCGGGGGGGACGGGGAGCTGGAAAAGCTGACCGCCCTTGAGGACTACCTGAAGAAGAACGGCATTACGAGGCTGGAGCGTTACGACGCGAAGGACAGCCGGGTATCGAGCGGCATACGGCCCAACCTGGTCGCGACGATTCCCGGGAACAGGGACGACTACAGCATCTGGCTCTGCGCCCACCTGGACGTAGTACCGACCGGGGCGATGAAGCTCTGGGAGAGCGATCCCTGGACCCTGGTGGAGAAGGACGGCAGGATATACGGACGCGGAGTGGAGGACAACCAGCAGGGCCTGGTTTCCGCCGTGTTCGCGGCATTCGCCTTCGTCAAGCAGCACATCATCCCTGAGCACACGATAAAGCTCCTGTTCATGGCTGACGAGGAGTGCGGGTCGGCCTACGGGATGCAGTACCTCGTGCGCGAGCACCTGGACATCTTCGGCAAGAACGACCGTATCCTCATCCCGGACGGAGGCGACGCCAACGGCGAGACGATAGAGATTGCGGAGAAGAACATCTTCTGGCTGCGCTTCCGCACTGTCGGAAAGCAGGCTCACGGGTCACGCCCCGACCAGGGCAGGAACGCCGCCCTCGCCGCGTGCGAGCTTGCCCTCAAGGTGAACGCGATGGAGCAGGTATTCGACAAGGAGAACCCCCTCTTTGACCCGCCCAGGTCCACTTTCCAGCCCACGATGCGCGAGGCGAACGTCTCGTCCGTAAACATCATCCCCGGCGAGGACGTCATGTACGCCGACTGCCGCATCAACCCCTGCTATTCCCTCGATGATGTGCGGAAGGAGCTGGACAAACGGGTCAAGGATGTGGAGGACAAGTACTCTGTCAAGATAGAAGTCTCCGAGGTTCAGGCGGAAAGCTCCCGCCCCACCCCGCAGGATGCGCCGGTCGTCAAGGACCTCTCGGACGCTCTCAAAGCAGTCCACGGCATAGCGGCCCGTTGCGTCGGAATCGGCGGCGGCACGGTCGGCGCGTACCTCCGCAACGCGGGGCTTGACTGCGTGGTATGGTCCAGCCTGGACGAGACCGCCCACCAGCCCAATGAGTATGCGATTATCTCCAACATCATCAAGGACGCGGAGACAATCGCCTACATGGCATCCCGCCCCTAATCCCGTCAGCGGACCTTCCCGAAGCGGCTCACCGGCCAGAAGCGGAGGGAAGCCTTGCCAAGGATGCGGCGGTATGAGACATACTGGGGCTCCAGATTGGAGTAGTAGCAGAGCGAGTACTCGTCCCAGTCGGTGATGGTCTTGAGTGACATCTCGTAGCTGTGCCGCATGTCCAGAGAGTTGTAGCGGTTGTCACCCATCATGAAGTAGCAGCCCTCAGGGATGTAGTTGCCCTCGCCCTGGGGGAACACGCTCATGTTCCTCTGGTCCATGTGCGCCACGTAGTTGTGCAGGGATTCTGCGTCAGTAAGCATATTCTTCACCTGCGCGTCAGCCCGCACGTCGGCGGCTCCGAGCCCCGAGTCCGTGAGGGACGCAATCCTGACGACCAGGCGGCCCACGACAAGCTTGAGCATCAGGTTCAGGCGGAAGCAGGAGTCGTCGTAGAGGTTCCCGCCTACCAACGCCATCTCGTCCGAAGGGTCGGCCTCGGAATAGGATGACAGATTCCCCATGCCTTTGATCCACGATGTCATGAAA
>CACYDQ010000506.1 GCA_902773215.1 uncultured Spirochaetaceae bacterium
AAGAAAATGAAATCATTGTTGAAGAGGAGATTCGACCATGAAGAAGATTTCTAAGAGCTTTGTTGCTGCTGCTTTTGTCCTGACGGCTTGTGCCGCCGCTGTTTTTGCCGATGAGAAGGGAACTGCCGTCATGCAGGCCGCCCTTGACGTTGAGAAGCCCAAGTTCTCCAAGTCCGTGGTACAGATGATTCTGAAGGATTTGAAGTCAGGTGACACGGAGGTCCGCCAGGTCATGGAGTACGGCCGCAACCGCGATGACGGCGCGGGCAACAAGGTCAACGACGTTGTCATGCTCTTCCAGGCCCCGGCCAATATCAAGGACACCCGCTTCCTGCAGAAGGAGAACCACGGCAAGGACGATGACAAGTGGATTTATCTGCCCGCCCTCAAGAACACCCGCCGCGTCAACACGAGCGAGGGAAGCAAGGCCTTCGTCGGCTCCGACGCGTCCTATGACGATATGTCCACCCGCGAGATTGACGAGGACGATCACCAGTGGCAGGGCGTCGAGGAGAAGGTCGTCGGCAAGACCAAATACACCTGCGACAAGGTGAAGGAAGTTCCCTTCGACAAGAAGAAGAGCCAGTACAGCTACAGGATTACCTGGGTCGATCAGGCTACCCATGTCCCGGTCTACACCGAGATGTATGACAAGGACGGCAAGCTGGAGAAGACCCTTGAGGTTCCGGTTATCCTCAACTACAAGGGCTATACGATTACCAAGGAGGCTGTCCTGACCAACGTGCAGAAGAAGCACTCCACGTCTCTGGTAATCCAGAAGCTTGAGGTGGACCAGCCGATTCCCGACCGCGTGTTCACGTCCAACTTCCTGAACACCGGAAAGTAAGCTGCCGTGCGTGACGGGCGGGTAATTCCCGCCCGTCTTCCGTTTTCCATTGAATCAATATAAAAAAAACGGTACATTAAAGGGACAGGGGTTTGTATGAAAATCAAAAGGCTTGTAGTCTGCATTGCGCTGGCATCCGTTCTGGCTCTCGGGGCATCTGCCCAGGATGACTGGGGGGACGATTGGGGAGATGACCTTTCTGGCTCTGACTCCTTCGGTGACGATAGTTTCGGTGACGACGGCTTCGGTGACGATGCCTTCGGCTCCTTTGATGATGACTTCGGAGACAGCTCTTCTTCCGGCACATTCGGAGGTCTCCCCATCACTTTCAGCGGGCGGCTGACATTTGACGGGCGCTATTACTTTGCCAAGGATGACAGCAAGTATTTCAAGGAAAACCTCCTCGCCCTTGACACTGAGAAACTCGCTTTCCTGCAGAACCGGACGTTGACTACGATGATCCGCTGGGGCGACTCCTATCCGGAGATAGAGAATCAGAACGAGTGGACGGACGCATACTTTGACAGCTTGGGCTACGAGAAGGTCAACTACGCCGACAACACCCTGAAAGCGTTCCCTGCGGCCCGGCTCGGCATCGGCTACAGCGGCAACAAGGCGGACGCGAACCTCGTCCTGAACCTGACCGAAGATACCCTCAAGCATAACCAGATCGACATCATAGACGAGCTTGTCCTGCGCGGATACTTCATAGACAACCGGCTTACGGTGGAAGCTGGCAAGATGAAGGTCGTATGGGGCAAGGGCGACAAGCTCCACGTGCTGGACAACTTTAACGCCGATGACTATACGGACTTCATCATCCCTGACTACATAGACCGCCGCATCAGCACGCCGATGCTCCGCGCCGTCTACGCCTTCAGCACCGAGATGCCCTTCACGGTGGAGGCCTTGTGGACTCCCTTCCTGCCGACCGACCGCTTTGCTACGGAGGGGGTGTGGATGCCTGCCTCATACGCCAAGCTCGCCTATGTAACCAAGAGCGTCCTGTCCTATAACTACAGCAACCGCAGGATGAGCCTGATAGACCTCTCGGACTTTGACGAAAAGGATATGTACCCGGATACAAACAGCATTAAGTACTCGCAGGGCGGGCTTAAGTTCTCCGGTACTGCGGCAGCCTTCGACTGGGGCGTGAGCTATTACATAGGCCGCTACAAGCAGCCTTCCGCTAACCTGGACAAGACCCTCCTCCCCATAGCGACCGCGCTCAAGTACAAGGAAGCTGCGGAGAAGTATGCGGATGCGGCGAAGACCGCCGGCGAGGCGGCCGTAAAAGCTAGTGCGGCGGGGAATCTGACGGCTGCTGCGGAATACCAGACGGCTTTCAACAATTATAAGAACCTTGCCCAAGAGGCCGCTATGAACGCCCAGAACGCCATCGCCTACATAGGGCTTCCGACATTGGACTACGACAGGAAACAGACCGTAGGACTTGAGTTTGCGACGATAATCGGGCGTTTCAACCTGCGCGGCGAGGCCTGCTTCAACGCGACCGAAGACTGGAGCGGGGACAATCCCTGGGTGCACAACAATTCCGTGCAGTGGCTGTTCGGTTTTGATTTTGACCTGCCGATAAGCAACCTGAACATCAACATTCAGGAGACGGGAACCTACATTCTGAACAGCGGAGATATAAAGGACGGGCAGTTCAAGGAATTCGACGTTGACTATGATCCACAAGACCGCTATACGAACGACAAGCTCGTGCTGAACATCTCGGACTCATGGTGGAATGACCGCTTCAAGCCCGAGGTGACGTTGATGTGGGGCATCGAGCGCGGGGACATCGTGTTCCAGCCCAAGTTTACCTATGCGCCTAACCCGAACCTCGCGTTCACGCTGAGCGGACTGCTGATGTACGCCAAGGATGAGTACAGCGAGTTCGCCTCATGGAAGAACAACAACTTCGTAAATCTTGGCGTGAAGTTTGAGTTCTAGCATGTAGGAATCCCGGTACCCCGTCTTCGTGGGGCGGAGCGTATCCCGCGTTCACCCCACCAGCCCTTGAACCCCGGCGGTCAGGACTGCCAGTCCGCGCAGGGAAACAAAGACGGCGGCGGTTCCGGCTGCTATCAGGGCATAGACGAGCATTCCCAGGAGGTAGCCGGGCTTTTTCATACTGACGGTCATGACGAGGCTTGCGATGATGCCGATGGTGGCGAATGAGAAGAGCATGACCGCCGTCAGCGAGGAGCAGAAGAGGATGATGCGGAGGCTTGAGTCCTGGAAGGACTGAAAGTTTCCGGAGAAGTAGAGCAGGAGCATGACGGTCAGAAAGAGGAAAAGGAAGACCGTGGACCGTTTTATGAGGCTGTAGAGGAAGCTCTGCTCCTCCGCTCCCTGTTTTTTTTTGCCTGTCTTTGCCATGCCTCGATTGAAAAAAAAAAAAAAAAAGTATACAATATGAGGCAT
>CACYDQ010000507.1 GCA_902773215.1 uncultured Spirochaetaceae bacterium
TCAAGGACGGTAATAACTACGTCGTGGCCAAGTACAACAAGTCCCTCCAGCTGCAGGTGAAGAGCCCTGTCGCCGTCGAGTCCAACACCCCGATTGTCATCTCCGACAGGGGCGTGGTCGTCGTCGCGGCAAGCGGCAGCATCGTCCTCCTGGACAGCAGGAACCTGGACAGCAGCTTCTAGTTTTTTGGGGGAGCCCCCAAGCCCCCCGTAGTTTTCGGGGGGCCGCCCCCCCTGTTTTGCTTATGGGGGAGCCCCCATGCTCCCCGTAATGTGGGGGAGAGGCAGATTTTTTAACGTTAAAAAATCTGCTACACAGAAGCGTTGGTCCCCTCTCCCCCACACACTCTCTTCCAGCGGCTGCCGGGGGGATATCCCCCCGGACTCCCCTATCAGGCTTCACGAGCAGAAATAGATTTAGCAAATATGGCATAGAAAGGGAACGTATGGAGTTCGGTACTTCTACCGGCCGTTCATCCACTCCAGCACGTCGTTCATTACTTCATCCCGGTTTATCTCGTTCAGAAGCTCATGCTTGGCCCCTTCGTAGAGCTTGAGGGTGACGTCGGCGAGGGGGAGCTTCTGGTAGCATTCGTAGAGGGTGCGGACGCTCTTGCCGTAGTCGCCGACGGGATCGTCAGTTCCTGCAATAAGGAAGACAGGAAGGTTCTTGGGAATGGCGGCGAGGTTCTTCTTTCTGTGAATGTAGCAGAGACCGGAGAGCATGTCCTCATAGAAGCCGTTCTTGCATTTGAAGGTGCACCAGGGGTCGGACACGTACTTGGCGAGCAGCTCGGTGTCGCGGCTGAGCCAGTTGTCCCCGTAGCTTCCCATCGTGAGCTTGCCGATGAGCGGGGAGATGTTCTTTTTCCCAGAGAAGGCGGTTATCGTCTTGATGATGAGCCTGCCGGGGTAGACGGAAAGGCGGGGGCCGGCCGATCCGCAGAGGACGCAGCCGTCCACGAGATTCCCGTAACGCTCTATGAAGCACTGGGCGATGAACGACCCGAAGCTGTGCCCGAACAAAAATAGCTTTTTGCCGGGGTACTGGGAACGGAGCATCTTAGATTCTTCCATTATATCATCAACTACGCGGAAAAAGCCGTCTTTGTCCGCCAGGTAGCCGAATCCCGGTTTCCCGTCTTTTTCTGCCCGTTCGGCGGTTTTGCCGTGTCCCCGATGGTCCTCGGCGAAGAGGGCGATTCCCTTGGAATTCAGAAATTCCCCGAAGGGGGCGTAGCGGAAGGCGTATTCGGTCATACCGTGGCTCAAAAGGACGAGGCTTTGCGCCTCACCGTCGGGCAGCCAGCAGTGGAAGGCATTCACGTTGCCGTCACCCATTGTCAGTTCTTTGCACTCATAACTCATATTCGGATTATAACATAAGATAATTCTACTAACAATAAGAAAATATGGATAACTGTGAGATATATCCATAACAGTATTTTCTTAAAATATTCAAAATATTTGTAACACATTGCCCCTCAAGATCGTTATATTTCTTGATAACGAATTCAATTGCAAAAGACATATATGGAGGCTTTTGATGAAAAAAATATCCAATCTGCCCGTTAAGATTTTGGGAACCCTGTCCGTGGTGGCTGTTTCCTTCGCAATCCTTGCCTTCTCGTGTAAGGCGAACAACGGTTCTGCTAATGTCGCCTTTGCCGAGAGCAAGGCGGTCAACAAGAAAACCGCGGCACAGCTTTCCAGCAACTCGCTGGAGGTCGTCAAATCCCTGCAGGAGGTCTTCCGCTCCGTCAGCGAGAACGTCCTCCCCGCTGTTGTCGAGGTAGACGTGACGGAGAAAACCCAGGTCGCCGCGCAGAATCCCTTCAAGGACTTCTGGCCCTTCGGTGACGGCTGGCCCTTCGGTGGCAGCGGAAACACAGAGCCGCAGGAGATGGAGCAGTCCGCCCTTGGCTCGGGAGTCATCGTCCGCAAGTCCGGCAAGACCGTCTACGTCCTGACGAACAACCACGTCGCCGGGAACGCGACAACGATAAAGATCAAGCTGAACGATGACCGTGAGTTCGACGGCAAGCTCGTCGGGGCTGACGAGAGGATGGACATAGCCCTTGTCTCCTTCGAGACCAGTGACAACGACATCACGGTTGCCAACTTGGGAAACAGCGACGCGGTGCAGCAGGGCGACATCGTCCTCGCATTGGGAAGCCCCCTCGGCTACTTCGCTTCCGTTACGCAGGGAATCGTCAGCGCGACCGGACGCAGCGGAACCCAGATCGGATCCATCAGCGACTTCATCCAGACCGACGCTTCGATCAACCAGGGCAACTCCGGCGGCCCCCTTGTCAACATCTACGGTGAGGTCATCGGAATCAACACCTGGATTGCCTCTTCGTCCGGCGGCAGCCAGGGCTTGGGCTTCTCCATCCCGATTAACAACATCAAGACTGCGATTGACCAGTTCATCTCAAGCGGCAAGGTCTCCTACGGCTGGCTGGGAGTAAGCCTCCTGGAGCCGAGCGAGGAATACAAGAGCGACCTGGGCATTCCCAAGAACCAGGCGGGATCCCTCGTGTCGGAAATCTTCATGAGCAGCCCTGCGATGAAGGGCGGCATGCAGGCCGGTGACTACATCATTGCCCTCAACGGCAAGGACGTGAAGGGAACCGACCAGCTGGTGCGCGATGTGGGCAACCTGAGGGCGGGCGAGACCGCGAAGTTCACAGTCCTGCGCGGCAAGAACAAGGTTGAGCTCTCCATCAAGATTGACGAGCGCAAGCAGGACGTTGCCGCCGATAACAGCAAGCTCTGGCCGGGATTCGTCGCCGCCCCGATTAACGAGGAAGCCCGCAAGAAGCTTAATCTGGACAAGAGCGTCAAGGGCATTATCGTGACGGGCATACAGGAGAAGTCCCCCGCCGCTGCCCTCCGCCTGCAGAACGGCGATATCATCACCGCTGTCAACGACAAGAAGGTGACGACGACCCAGGAGTTCTACGAGGCCCTGGATACCAGCAGGAACTCGACGATATGGTTTGACGTGTACAATGACGGGCACACGATAAGCACCGGCAAGTACAAGCTGAGCAAATAGGCCGGAGAGCAAAAAAACAAAAAAAATCGGAAAAAAACGCAGGATTCTTGTAACCCTGCGTTTGTCCGTAGGTTTGTTTAGTGAAAGGCAAGAGAAAAGAGCAGCTCTTCCGTCCTGAGAACTCCTTGAAGAACAGCTTTCAGAGTGGTAACTGAAAGCTGTTTTTTTTATTGTCTTTTTCCCCCTTTTCGCATATAATCTCTCCACTATGAGCGAAAGAAATTCAAACGAGCTTTGCCACTGGGCTGATCAGATGGCGGACAAAATCATAAAGACACGGGGCGACCTGCCCCTCTACACCTGCGCCTCGGGAATCACGCCGAGCGGTACCGTCCACATCGGCAATTTCCGTGAGATAATGACGGTTGACCTCATCGTCCGCGCCCTGAACGACCGGGGCAAGAAGACCCGCTTCATCTACAGCTGGGA
>CACYDQ010000508.1 GCA_902773215.1 uncultured Spirochaetaceae bacterium
AGCGGAGAGCAGGTCGTTGGCCGCAGGTATTTCTATGACTTCCATCGTCTTGATATGCGAACAGGGGAAATGGACCTGCTTTGGACGCTGCCACAACCTGAGGAAAACTATGTTCCCGTCAAAAACATGGTCATAGACGACGGATATGCCTATGTCCTTTGTTACCCGGAGTATAAAAGTGATTCCGAGCTTTCCCTCCACAGGATGAGACTGACAGATGGAGAAGAGATTATACTGGATGACACCGTCTATATCTGCTCCGACCGGCTGCTGACAAATGCAGCGCTCTATCTTGACGAGGACATGGAAAAGCTCTTTGCCGTGACTTGTATCTCCAGGGACGATGTCAGTTCGAAGCTGGATATTTATCAGATCGGCTGGCCTGTGATATTCTATAGCCAGACATACGAAGATATCAGCAGGAGGCGTCTGATGAATTTGATGATTGCGCTGCCTGTTCTGCTCCTGCTCATTGCTATTGCCTCTGCTTTACTATACAGGCGCCGTAACAGGAAAAAGGAGGACCTGTACATCCAGACACTTGCAAGGAGGAAAAACCGTGTCCCCGAGCAGCCGCGGCCTAATACCATCAGCCTCTTCGGTCAGTTCGAGGTAATCGACGCCGGCGGAAAGAACATTTCCAATCTCATCAACGGCCAGTTGCGGGACATATTCCTGCTTATTGTCAAATACAGCAAAAAAGAAGGCATCGGGTCGGAACGGCTCAGCAAGATTATCTGGCCGGACAAGGAAGAAGACAAGGTCAAGAACTCCAGAGGCGTCGCTATCAACAAATTGAGGTCTTATCTTTCCGGCGTCTCCGGTTTGTCCATAGTGTACGAGAACGGATCATACAAGCTTGTGCTGGACGATGTTTCACAGTGCGATTACCTCGAGTTCTACTTTCTCACGCACGATGGCAAACCGGATATCGGACGAATCCTCAGCATTGCCTCTAAAGGCAAGTTCCTGGGCTTCTCCGATAACGAAATCTTCGACTCCTGGAAGTCCGGAGTGGAGGACAAGGCTATCAGCCTTCTGCATGAAGAAGCCCAGGCCCGCATTGCTGCTAAGGACTGGGCGACCGTAATGGAAATAGTTGATGTCCTGTTTATCCTGGATCCTCTCGACGAGCAGGCCCTTCACTTCTCGATCCGCTGCCTCAAGACGCTTCGCCACAGCGAAGACGCAAGGGTCAGATATGCAGATTTCGCCAATGAGTACAGATCTGCGTACGGCGAGGAATACCCGGTCCCGTTCAACAAGATCTAGTACTTACCAGGAGATCGGCAAGGTCTCCAGAGAGCGTGTCTCGGGCCAGTAGTATTCGGGCTTCTTCAGACTTGAGCCATAAATGCCCTGGGCCATGGTGTTGAGGCGGTCGAAGTGGGTCTTGCCTCCCTGGTTACCGCTGCACCATGCCGAGAATATCATCCAGTAGCCGTAGTCCGAGTTCTTGAAGTTTGAGAGTTCGCTTGCAGTGGGAAGGGCGCGGCCCAGGGCAAACTCACTTGACTGGTACGAACACTGGGCATTGGTCATGCCCGAATAGGGCACACCCCTGCGGCCATAGTCTCCTACCGTGATATCCAGATACTCGCCCGGCTGATGGCCGTCTACGGCACCATTGCCAAGGCAGGATCCATACTGGTATGAAGTCATAAGAAGGTCAGGCATGGCCTGCTTGCACTCGTAGATGAGCCGGTTGCCGGCCGAAGTCGAGTGGCTGGCAAAAAGCGGGTTGCTGAGGTCGGGAGAGCCGGAATACTCATCATCGAAGTTCAAGCCATCGAAACCATAGCCATAACAGATAGACGCAAGGTTGGCGGCGAATCTCTTGGCTCCGAGTTCGGAAAGCTGGGCAAGGCCTGCCGGGCCGCTTGCACCGAGAAGTCCTACTATTACTTTGACACCGCGGTCGCGGAGAGGCTTGATAACCTGGTCATAATTGTCCAGAATAAACTGGCAGTTGGGGTTTGCAAAGCAATAGACCTCTCCCGTTTCCTCGTCATATTTGATATTGAATGCGAAGAGCACGAGATAGTCAATGAGAAGACGGCCGTCTTCCATCTCCCATGCGAGTACGTTGAGAGGGTTGGTGTCATTGACCTCAAAGTAGCAGAAGATATGTTTTTCACCCTCCCTGCGAATAGCCGTCGCCTGATTTTTGAGATTCTTGACAAGGTAAACCAATGGCTGTTCGCTCCCTTTCACGCCATCTTCCTTGATTGAAAGCTTGAGGGGAAGGATGAACGTCCCCTCTTCTTCATCCAGCAATGGGGAAAACCTGATTGGAAGATTCTCTGAACGTGTTTCTGATGGACCAAGTGTGATGACATCATCTTCGAGTTCAAAACTCTCCTCCGGAAGAAGATCAAAGTCGGTGTTGTGCTCCTCGTTATACCGATCGGCAGAACGGGCGTCGTAACGGATACTGACACGGACATTCTTGCCCGCATTGCGTGTGAAAATGACTTTGATTGCCTCTTCCACCTCATCGCGGCGTATCTCTATCACTTTGTTTGAGAGTCCGGTGTCCGCATCGACGACTGAAGCATAGATTGTGCTGAGGTTATCGTACCGGCTTTCATCGATCTTGTCAATGACGATACCTTTCTGGCAGGAAGAAAAACCAAGGACCAATAAGGCCAGGGATGCGATTGTATGATGCAATTGTTTCATAATTTTCCGCTTTGATTAATTAGGAAGTGAAACTTTTGGCCAGCGGGTCGCTTTATCCAGTGTGAGGTCGTTGCCGTTTGGCGAGGAATCCTTGAGAACCTGACCGTCACCTTCATCCATCTTCCAGTATGCAATCAGGCCTTCCGAATTCGGGTCAACCGAATAGAAATGGTTGGTCTGGTTAATCTCCTCCTCGGTAAGGCAGTGATCCCACACTCTCACTTCGCACATCTCACCATCGAGGTACCGGTCTGACGAGTAGGAATAGCCGAGCCAGAAGTAGCGGGCATTATTCTGTTCTTTCGGATCATCACCGTATGCCGGCCAGGTA
>CACYDQ010000509.1 GCA_902773215.1 uncultured Spirochaetaceae bacterium
AGCTTCTGGATGATCTCTGCGACACGGGGTCCGTGGAGCGGGTTGCACTCCTGGGCGCAGTTGATTTCCTCACCGTTGATGATGCGGTTGAAGGACTCCCTGACTGCATCGAAGGTGATGATGATGATGTCCTTTCCGGGAACCTTACCGGCGGCCTTGACGGCGTCAATAGCTCCCCAAGCCATGTTGTCGTTCTCGGCGTAGATGACGTCGATGTTCGGGGTGGACTTCAGGATGGACTCCATGACTTCCTGTCCCTTGGACTGGGTGAACTCACCGGTCTGCTGGGCAACAATCTTCCAGTTCTTGTGGGTCTTGACGGCCTCCTCAAGTCCCTGGGTGCGGCCGATCTGGGCGGAAGCACCGATCGTTCCCTGCAGGTCAACGATGTTGATCGTGTCGTTTGAGCGTCCCTTTGCCTTCAGGTAGGCATCGAGCCACTTACAGGCATCCTGTCCTTCCTTGAGGAAGTTTCCGCCGACCCATGCGACATACAGGTCATCGACACCCTTCATCTCGCGGTCTGAAAGGATAACCGGAATGCCGGCCTGCTTGGCCTCGTTAAGAACGGTCTCCCAACCGGTCTCGACGACAGGGGCGACGACGATATAATCAACGTCCTGCTGGATGAAGTTGCGGATAGCCTTGATCTGGTTCTCCTGCTTCTGCTGCGCATCATCGAAAATCAGCTTGTAGCCGTTCGCTTCGGTGAAGGTGTCCTTGAAGGACTGGGTGTTGGCAAGGCGCCAGTCGGACTCCGCTCCGACCTGGGCGTATCCGACGGTGATGGTCTTCTGCTTCTTGTTCTTCTTTGATGACCAGGGCCACGCAAAGATTGAGGTCACAGCGAATGCTGCCAGGACAGAAACTGCAAGAATCTTTTTCATAAATCGTTCCTCCTAATAATGAACTCTTATGATTACAGTCTAACAGGAATCCGCAAGAAGTAAATTGAATTTCTTATCGACTTTTGTTGAACTTTATTAGTTTTTTTCATACGTTTCCGCTGGAAGGCATAAAAGTTTGTTTTCTTACGGCAAAAAGGGGAAAAAAATATTTCTTCATGGCAGGGCTTCTTTTTACGGGTTCTTCCATCCTTGATTGTACATGGCGCGGAAAACTGCTATAATCCGCTCTATGACTAAGAAGCGAGAAGCCGGGACAGAACGGTGGACGATGCCAGATGATTTGCAGGGAGTCCGCCTGCATTTTGTGGGAATAAAAGGAACGGGCATGGCAGCCCTGGTGGAAATCCTTTCCGACCGGGGAGCGGTCATTACGGGGAGCGACGTGGCGGAGCGCTTCTACACCGACGAGATACTTGAGAAACGGGGCATACAGGCACAGCCCTTCAGCGCAGACAACATCGATGACGGCATAGCGTGCGTCATATACTCAAGCGCATACAGCCCGGACAAGAACCCCGACCTTGCCGAGGCTGTCAGACGGGGGGTCCCCCTGCTGCTCTACAGCGAGGCCCTGGGGGAGGTGTCCGCCCGCTCCTACGGCTGCGGCATCTGCGGCGTGCACGGCAAGACGACGACGACCGGGCTGACCGGCACGATACTCAAGGAGCTGGACCTGCCGTCCCAGGTGCTCGCGGGCAGCGTCATCGCCTCGTTCGGCGACCGCTGCACGATGACGTCTTCTTCTTTCGCGCCCGGAAAGCGCAACATCTTCGCGGCGGAGACCTGCGAGTACCAGCGGCACTTCATGGCTTTCTGCCCCCGGAAAATCATCCTGACCGCCGTGGAAAGCGACCATCAGGACTACTACCCGACCTATGCCGACATACTGGCGGCCTTCGTCGAATACGCATGCCTCCTGCCGGAAGGCGGCGAGCTCATCTACTGCGCCGACGACAAAGGGGCTTCCGAGGCGGCGGCACAGGCGGCCCAGGAACGCCCGGACATCAAGCTCGTTCCCTACGGGACACAAGCGGCGGGCGGCTACCGGCTCTCCTTCGGCAGGGTTGAAGGCGGCAAGCAGTACTTCAGCATCGGAGGTCTGGGGGAGTTTGCCCTGCAAGTCCCCGGCAGGCACAACGCCCGGAACGCGACCGCCGCCGTCGCCCTCTGCTGCCAGCTGCTCCGCGAGTACGGCAAGCATCCGGCGGATTATATAGAAGAAATCAAGCGAGGCCTCCTGAACTTCCGTGGTGGCAAGCGGCGCTCGGAAATCATCGCCCGCACCAAGACCCCGCTCGGGCAGGAGCTCATAGTCATCGACGACTACGGCCACCATCCGACGGCGATAGCGACGACCCTCGCGGGCTACCGGGAGTTCTATAAGGGGCACAAGATCATCGTGGACTTCATGAGCCACACCTACACGCGGACGGCGGCCCTGCTCGAAGAGTTCGCCTCCAGTTTCTCCTCCGCGGACTCGGTCATCATCAACAGGATATACGGGTCGGCGCGGGAGGACGCGTCCGCCTCGCCCGTCACCGGGGAAATCCTCGCGGAGCGGGCTTCAGCCCACCACAAGGCCGTCGCCTACCGGGGTGAGTTTGCGGAGGCGGCGGAAGAAGTTTTCCGGCAGATTTCAGAGCCGAGCGGTGCGGACTACCCGGACGGCTACCTCTTCGTCACGATGGGGGCGGGAGACAACTGGAAGACCGGCACGATTCTTTTGGACAGGCTCAGGGGCCAAGCAAAAGGAAATCTAGCGGAATAGGAGAAACAGTATATGAACAGCATGACAGGATACGGCTACAAGGAGGCCGTCATAGGCAGCACGGA
>CACYDQ010000510.1 GCA_902773215.1 uncultured Spirochaetaceae bacterium
GGCGGCACGACATCCTCCTTCTTGTACGAGTTCTCCGCGAGCAGGTAGTCCTTGACGGCCTCCGCCTTGTCCTTGTCCGCGAGCAGGTCCGCGACGGCGAACAGGCAGGTGTAGTCCCTGCCGTCCCTCAGGTCAAAGATGCGCTCCATGTTTTCGATAAGGGCGGCGTTCTCCTCGCGGCAGTCCTGCTCGACTACCGGGTAAAAATCGTTCTCCAGCTTTATGCTGTCCAGAATTGCGAATTTCTCGTCCCTTGTCATCTTAGCACCCCATCCTCTGCCTGAATCTTTTATTAATCGAACTCATTTTTTCCTTGAACATCGTTTCCTCCTGCTCTATGTCAGACGATGCGTCCAGCTCTCGCTTCTTGTACAGGTTGAACGAGCCTTCCCAGCTGTGCTCCTTGTCAAGACATTCCAACGCGAACCCCATCTTCAATTTTCCAAGCCGGTAATCCTCCAGATCGATGTGCTCTTTCTTGAGAAACTCCAAGACCCTTTTGTCCGTCTTTCCCCAGTCTTTGTCTATAGCCTTCAGTTCATCGGCTATCATCCTCCATGACAAAACATCCTCCGTGGAGTTTTTTTCCGCCAAATCAAGATAGCTGTCAAAGTTTTTTTTCTTATTGTTACCATCCAGCAGCTTATGTGCGCTCGCTTTCAGTTCTTTCTTCACGATAAGACACCTTTCTCCCTCCGTTGCCCCTTTCCTCTTGAAAGAAGCACACATCATATTCGTGTCAATGTGCTTGATGTAATTGCGGATTGACTCCAAGAAACGGGGAGCCCCGGAAAACTCATCATCAAAGAGAGACAACAGGATATCCGCAGGAGTTTGCATGGAAGAAGGCTCTTTTTCTATAAACTGCTCCTCCGGGGTCTCGATACCTCCGGAGTAGAACACATTGTCCTTCTCATCTATTTTATCTATATCGTCTATATCATAATCAAAACGGTCAGACGGGTAACGGGGATTTTTCATCTCGCTCTTGAATTTTCTTACAATCCCAAGCCACTCTTCATTCCGGGCGAGATCCCGTATCTTTTCCCGCACATCGCTGTCGGGAAAAGCCATAAGAGCCTTCTCCGAATAAATCAGGACGTTCAGGGCATCCAGCTTTTCCTGCATGCGTATTTTCTTTGTCTGGAAAGCCCAATGGGTAAGCTCGTCAAACGCCTTCCTGCTCCATCCGCGAAGCCACAACATTGTCCGCCACTCCGCAGCCATATTGAAATACTTGTTTATGAACGCCTGCTCGTTCTTGTCAAGCAGAGAGCCTTCCTCGTACTCGTCAAGGATGTCAAGGGGATATCTGCCCTTGCTGCATTCTTTGTTAATGTGCCTGCACATCTTAGAAAGCTTATCCTTCATGAGTTTTCCATCACCGGCCTCAGAATCAAGCTCCCACGGGACATAGCGGTTGAACTGCTGAAGAATTTTTGTCACAGCGTCCATCTGCATGTCCAGTATGAGGGTGTTCACCCTCCTGCGCCTTAGTACCCCCGCCCCGGCTTTGTCGTTCTTGGGCTTAATCATTTTTACATCGGCTTTCTCGCCCTGATGCTCAGGCAATTTGTATTTCCATACCGACTCATACGGAGTTGCCTTCGTTTCTTTCCAGCCATATCCGTAGCCGCAAATCTTATTGTCCGTAAGAATAACCTCAACGCCCCTCTTCCTCATCTCATCAAGGGAAAGTGACGGGTCTGCCCTGTAACCGATGAGGAGCTTGGAGTATTCCCCCTGCCCGAACACCTTGTATGCGGAATAGGGGTTTTTCACCATCTCCATTTTTTTACCCTTTACTTTTTTACCTATCTGTTTTATCTCGGTAAAGGAGGAGTAATCCCAGTAGGCGTCCCCCCTGCCGTCCTGCGTGCTGGCAGTATCCAGGAACTGCTGGATAAAATCTTCCCTGCCCGGGGCTTTATCCAAGAGGCCCTCCGTCTTCTTGTTGAATTCCTCCCGGAAGCGCTTGTCGTGCAGGACTTCCAGTACCGCGCGGATGTAGCCGCCTTTCATGGATTTTTTCTGAATGTCCGCATGGGCAGCTGAGATTTCTTTCAGCGTTCCGGAGTCCGCCGTAAGCAAATCCGCCGGAAGAAGCAAATCGTAATAGTCCTTCTTGAATGCTCCGATCTTGGCATCCTTGATGAGCCTGTCTATGTCAAAGCTTCCGTTATCCGTGGCATACATCTCCAACAGCTCGTCCGGTATGAGGACTTCGTTCTTCCTGTAATCATACAGGGTCACCGCGTAAAAGTATTCGGCCAGCAGCTTGGTCAGATTGATCGGCTTGGCCATCGGAGAAAGATCCCGCACATTCTTATTCATAGAAAAATCTTAACACGGATGTATGGAATTTTCAAGCAAACGGAGGAACACGGCGGGCATCCGGCCTTGGCCTTACAAGCAATCCGCGGCTCAGGGTAATCGTACAGAACACACCGAAGAAAAACCGTAAAAAACCGTAAAAAACTCCAGAATAATCCTTGATTATTCCGTGCAATTCCGTTATATTCTAATTGGCCGAAGAAAATTGATATGTACCAGTGCTAATTGCAATGGTTTCTATTTATAGATAACAGAGGACAAAACAACATGAAGAAACTGCTTCGGGCGGCAATCCTTGCCACAGCAACAAGCCTTTTGATCTACCTTTCTGCGTCATGCAGCATGCTCACCGACGGCATGGACGAGGAGCCGTTTTCCGCCCCGGTAACGGCCGCCAGCAGCAGGCAGGCAGACGAGAGCATCCCCGCGAAAGAGAACACGTCGCAGGCAGAAGCCGCCATGGACGAGGCCGTTCAGGAGGAGAAGGCCACGAGCAGGCAGGCCATGGCATCCGAGCAGGAGAAGCAGGACAAGGAGCAGTCTCTCGATGAGGCCCGGAAGAACGGGGCCTCGCAGGAAGAGATAGAGAAGCTTGAGGAAGAGACCTTGGTCGCAGGAGAGAAAGCAGACGCGGACAAGAAAGCCGCCGAGGCCGCGACCGAGACCCGGAAGGCCGCCGAGGAGTCCCTGGAGGCAAGCCGCCAGGGTGACAAGGCCCAGGCCCAGGCAGAGAAGGCGGCGGAAGCCGACACGGCAGGAGAAGCCGGTCAGGCCGCCCGTGAGGCAGACGGCGCGGCGATGGCGGCGGAGACGGCTGCCGGCAACACGAAGAAAGCAGTGCAGAAAGCGGAGGAGTCCGTCCGCGAGGCGCAGAAAGCGGCCGAAGAAAGCATAAAGACGGGCGAAGAGACAACGTCAGGTAGCGAGGACATCAGCAGGTATGTCTCCGAGCTGGAGAAGACCTTAAGCGACCACGAGAAAAGGATACGCGAGCTGGAGAAGATGCTGGAGCGGGCCACCCAGGCTGCCGAGGACGCACGTCAGGCAGCGGAGGCGGCCAACGCCGCGGCGGGGGAAAAGGCCAGGCAGGAAGCTTCGGGCAGCGGGGCTTCCGGCACCGGTTCGGGCAGTGGCAGCACTGGCTCATCTGGTAGCGGTACGACGGGAGGTAGCGCGTCCGCAGAGGGCAGCAGCGGCACGTCCAACGGTGGAAGCTCTGGAAGCAGGACATCCGGCATCACTGACAGTGGGGCGAGTGCGTCAAATCCGGGCAATACCAGTGGCTCAGGTTCCGGGGCATCCTCTGGCCCGGCTGGCGAGGGGCAGGGTGCGTCCGGAAGCGGAAGCGCAGGCACGGGCAGCTCAGGCTCATCGGGCTCCGGCTCGGGAGCGGCAGGAATCAAGAACGAGGAGCCGATAAACCTTGCGGACAAGTCCGCATGGCAGGGAAAGAGCTTCTCCGAGCTCAAGTTCAACGTGGA
>CACYDQ010000511.1 GCA_902773215.1 uncultured Spirochaetaceae bacterium
CGCATCATCGTGGAGAGCATACTGTACTACCCCGATGTATTGGAAGAGATACTTACGGCCTGTTCATTCCTTTCCGCGCAGAACCCCTTTGTCCTGCCCGTCGGAGAGGAGATGGATGCACGCAAGGCCCACCACGCATTCAACGACATACAGGGTGACTTCGTCAGCTACGTCAAGCTTTTCCGCACCTATATGTCCGTAACCAACAAGGAGCGCTTCTGCAAGAACAGCTACCTGGACGAGAAGGTGATGGCAGAAATACTGAACATCAAACTCCAGCTGGAGCAGATTGTCTCCGAGAGGCTTCAGATGCCGATTACCGGCGGAGGCAGCATGGACGATTACCTCTGCTGCATCGCGGCAGGCATGATCCAGTTCGTCTGCATACGAGACGGGCGCGAGAGCTACAGGAGCCTGACCGCAGACCACATTACGATCCACCCTGGCAGCTCCATGTTCCGCACCAGCCCTCTCTATATCGTCGCAGGCGAGATAGTGCGCACCAGCCGTATGTTCGCCATGTCCGTCTCACCCCTGACACGCAACTTGATACACAAGGTGGATCCAAACTTGGAAGACAAGCTCTCCAAGATGCGGGACAAGAAAGGCCGACTGCTCAAGGACTGGCCGGAAGAGAAGGCGAAAGACAAGAAGGATAAAAAAGACAGAAAGGACAAGGAAGGAAAGAAAGCCTCCGTCAGAAGCGAGAAAGCCCCGGAGCCGGTATCATCCGATGCGATTTTCTTTGGCGGGCAGCAGTTCGTCATGGAAAAAATCAAGGGACGCAAGACCGCAATTCTTCCCCTGTCCAACCTGCAGATGGCTCTCCGCGCGGAGCAGGACGAAGCCACGATGAAACAGCTCAGGGGACTTCGCGCCACCATCGTAACGAGAGGCAACTACAGCCTGATGCCGCAGGAAAAGATGGACGTAATAGTCACCGCGGCAAAGACACTGAACCTGAACCCGCTGGAAGAAGGGGCATGGCAGCGCAAGCTCAACGTCAACGTGCGCGAGGAAGAAAACATGAAAACTCTCGTTCACAGCCTGGACTGCGTCATGCGGGTCGCCGTCGCAAAGGAAAGCTCCAAGACGCTCGGGTTTGTCACGCTCTACACGAACGGGAACGGCTCCTACTGGTACAAAGTCTCCAAGGGCTTCCTCGGCGCTGTCAACGAGAACCTCGCCTCGCTGGAAAAGCTGATTGACGATGCGAACAACTCACCGCTTGACAAGAGCGAGAAAGAAAGAATCAGCATGATGTACCGTCTGGTCAACTCCCTCTACGAGACGCTGTAGAACAGGTTCCCGTGGTATACTGAAGGGGCGATTCCGGCATTGCCGGACCGCCCCCTTTTTTATTTCCTTCCCTACTCCGTAATTGTATCCTTGTATGTGTCCAGTAACTCCCGCGTGTATTCTTTTTTCATGTCGGAATCCCTGACAATCTTCCATAATGCGGCTGCAGCCTTCAGCCGCTCGTCAAAGACAGCGGTCGCGTCGTCCGCACAGAAGTCCTTCACGAACTTGTTCCACTGGAGCGCGGACTTATCATATCGGGCATAGGTCTTTTTTCCGTAGTAGACATCAAGCAAATCACCGAGGGTAAAGGTCTCATCGCCGTTCTCTTTGACCGCCTTGGCAGTCGCGACCATATCCACATTGAATTTAAAGGGCTTTTTCCCGGTCTGCTCCTCAAAGAATGTCCTGAACCTGTTGCCGAACGTAAAGCCACATTCGATAAGCCCCGTGTCAGGAGTCAGATCTGTAACGGCAGGCTTCTTTTTGCGCGGAGCTTTTTTCTCCGGCAGTATCTTCTCCCCGCGGAAATACGCCTCGATAATCCCGTTCAGCTCTATCTTGCCGCCATCGCACTTGAGGCCATGCGCTTTGCATATCTGAATCAGCTCTTCACGGTACCAGTAATATCTGCTGAATTCAGCAAAGTCCTTTATGCTGTCAAATTCTGGTCGTTTGTCGCTCATAAACAAAAACGGGCCGGTCGTAAAAGCTAAAACTTTTGCAACCGGCCCGGTATGGCACTAGAAATCTGCCTACTTGCTCAGCAGGGCTGCAAGCTTGTCAGCGGTAAAGCCCAGGTACTCGGCAACCTTACCGGCAGGACCAGACTCGCCGAAGCGATCAATCGTAAAGAGATCGGACTTCTTCGCATATCCTTCCCATCCGGCGCGGACACCAGCCTCCGCAACGACGACGCGCTTCGCACCGCCGAGAATCTTGTTCCTGAAGGCATCATCGGCATCGTCAAAGGCGTTCTTGTCGAACACGGAAACGACACGAACACTCTTACCCTTCACGAGCTTGGCAGCATCAAGGGCAAGGTTGACCTCGGAACCGGTCGCCAGCACGGTGACATCGGGCGTGTCCGCCCCCTTCTGGACGACATAGGCACCCTTGCGGGCATCGGCCTTCCAGTCACCCTCCTTTGCATACACGGTGAGCTTCTGGCGGCTGAACGCCATGCAGACGGGATGATCCTTGCTCTCCAGGGCCATCTCCCATGCCAGCTGGGACTCCTCGGCATCACCGGGGCGCAGGACCTGCACGTTCGGGATAATGCGGAGGGAAGAAATCGTCTCAATCGGCTGGTGGGTAGGACCGTCCTCACCAACGTAAATCGAATCATGCGTAAAGATGTAGATGTTCGGAATCTTGCTCAAAGCCGCCACGCGGAGGGAACCGCGGAGATAGTCAGAGAAGACGAGGAATGTCGCACCGAACGCCCTGAGACCTCCGTGCAGGTTGATTCCGCTCATCACCTGGCTCATGCCGAACTCGCGGATACCGTACTCAATCGTGCGGCCCTTCTGATTGTCCGCA
>CACYDQ010000512.1 GCA_902773215.1 uncultured Spirochaetaceae bacterium
ACACGGGAGTCCTCACCGGAAAGGGACTTGCTTTCGGCGGTTCCCTCGCCCGCACCGAGGCGACCGGATACGGCCTCATCTACTTCGCCGAATGTATGCTTGCCAAGATGGGCACGGACTTCAAGGGAAAGAAGTGCCTCATCTCCGGCGACGGCAACGTTGCCCAGTATGCCGCAGAGAAGATCATCCAGCTGGGCGGCACGCCCATAACGCTTTCCGATTCTTCCGGATACATCCTGGACGAGGAAGGAATCACCCAGGAGAAGCTTGAGTACGTCAAGGCCTTCCGCGCCGAGCACAAGAAGGTTGACGAGTACGTCAAGAAGTTCCCCAAGGCCAAGTTCTTCAAGGGCGAGAAGCCCTGGGGGGTCAAGGCCGACCTCGCCTTCCCCTGCGCGACGCAGGATGAGATTTATATTGACGATGCAAAGAAGCTTGTTGCCAACGGAATCAAGCTGGTCGCCGAGGGAGCCAACATGCCCACCCGTGCCGAGGCCATCGAGTACTTCCAGCAGAACAAGGTCGTCTTTGCCCCCGGCAAGGCGAGCAACGCGGGCGGTGTCGCCGTCTCCGGCCTTGAGATGAGCCAGAACTCCGAGCGCCTGTCATGGAGCTTTGAGGAAGTTGACAAGAAGCTCAAGGACATCATGACGAACATCCACGACAACGCGTGGGAGACCGCCAAGAAGTATGCCACCGAGGGTGACTACGTTGCCGGCGCGAACATCGCGGGCTTCGTGAAGGTCGCTCAGGCCATGGTCGCACAGGGCCTCGTCTGATTTTGATTTAGTTCAGAATCAGCCTTGATATGATGACACCCCGGACGGGCATTATGCCTGCCGGGGTGTTTTTTGGGGGGCTGATAGACAAAAGCGCCTTAAAATGCTATCATCGGCTACGGATTTGCGGGAAGATGGAATACTATTGCTTGATGGTGAAAACAAGAGGGGAGGAAGTATTCAAGAAACGTTTGGAAAAACGTTTCAAGCTGGCAGGCAAAGATATTGATGTAATCTTCTTCAAAAAAAAACTCCGTAACAATAAGAACGTCGAATACGAAGAACCCCTTTTCAAAAGCTATGTTTTTCTTGCCGCCCAGAAACTGGATTTGGAGAGTATCTGGATCGTCAAGAGGACGGAAGACTTCTATAAATTCCTGAACAGCAACCGTGACATAAGGGCCTTGTCTGGGTCAGATTTGGAATATGTCAGCAAGCTCCTGAATTTCGGAGAGACGCAGGGTTTGTCCAAGGCCTACTTCGATGAGAATATGCAGATTATCGTCAAGGAAGGGCCCATGGCGGGCTTCATCGGAAAGATATATAAGGTGAACCGAAAGCAGAAACGGGTTACCATCCTGCTGGAGATGTTCCAGAATCAGATAAAGTTTGACCTGGGCTACGAGCTGGTACAACCGGACCCGTCCTACCAGAAAAAACAGGAGAAGTCCTCCTAGAAGTCCCGTTTGGTCGCTGCCGTCATGCAGGCCGTGACCTCCTCCTTGGGTATCGAGCAGAATATCGACACGAGCTCTCCGTCCAGCTGACTGTCCGCGGCACCCTTGATTATTTCGATTGCCTCCTCGTAGCTTCGGCTGGACTTGTAGCTTCTCGTCATCGTGATGGCGGAATAGGTGTCTGCCACCGCAATGAGCCGTGCTCCGAGCGGGATTTCATCGCCTTTCATCTTGTGGTAGCCATTGCCGTCGATTCTCTCGTGATGGTACTGAATCCAGTCCAACATGCCGGCGAAGAAGTTGACTGGTGCCAGGATTTTCAGGGCGATGTCCGGATGCCGCCGCATCGTGACCCACTCTTCGTCCGTCAGCTTGCCGGGCTTGTTCAGGATGGATTCGGGGATGCCAAGCTTGCCCACGTCGTGGAAGAGGGCCGCGTAACTCAGGGAATCCCTGCTCAGCTGCTTTTTCATCGCCGGGGGCAGGTAGGAGTGCATCAACATCGCCAGCTCCTGCACGTGTATGGAATGCCCGTTCAGGTTGGGGTCGCGGGCTTCGATGACGCTGATGAGGGATTTGGACAAGGCAAGGCAGTTCTCCTTCTCTGAGTCCACCAGCCTGTATATCCAGGCGAGGACGACCGTGACGAAGATGGCCCCGCTGAAAAGAATCAGGCCTATCCAGATGGACTGGATCTGCAAGGTGAAGATGATCACGTATACGACGACAAAGAGGATTATGAGACAGAGAACCACATAGTCCAGGAGACGCGCTTTCACGTTGTTTCCCTGCGTAAGCAGCTTGTGGTAGCTGAGAAGCCGTATGGCCCTGTACAGGTTGTAGACCTGCAGCAGGATGCCGAAGGCTATCATCATCTGTGAAAGCAGGAACATACCCTTTCCTCCCGGCCCCGTCAGACCTTGAAGCCGTTTATCATGTCGGAGACTTTCTTGGTCGCGTCGTTGTTCCTTCCGGTTGCCTTGACGACCTCGTTGGCGGACTGCCGCATCTTGTCCATGTTCTGCTTGGCTTCCTCGGACTTCTGCTTGGTCTCTTCCGCCATGTGCTCCAGGTCCTGTGCCCCGGCGGAAAGCTTGCGGGCCGCATCCTTGATGTGGGAGGACGAGGTGGTTATCTCAGCCGTCGTGGAGTCCAGGGTCTGCATGGTCGAGGAGATGCTCTCCACGCCGATGTTCTGCTCTTTCATGCCGTCCCGGACTTCCTTGATCAGCCCGTCCAGCTGGAGGATTTTGGTACCCACGGACTCAAAGGATGCCGCAGACTTCTGGGAGGAGGTGACTATCTCCATAATCGCGTTGGAGATGCCGCCCAAGAGCTTTTTTATCTCGTCGGACTGGGTGGAAGAAGTCTCGGCGAGCTGGCGGATTTCGTCGGCGACGACCGCGAATCCCTTTCCTGCATCCCCGGCGTGGGCGGCTTCGATTGCGGCGTTCATTGCGAGCAGGTCAGTCTGCTCCGCTATGGCGGCGATGGCCTCGTTCGCTTCGGTCAGGTTCTCGGACTGCTCGGCTATGTTCTTGATTTTCTCGGAGACCTCGTCCTGCAGCTTGCGGCCCTCGGAGGAGTCGCTGACGAGCAGGGCGTACTCGCTGATAATCGTCTCGATGTGCTTGGTGACGGAGACGATGCTCGCGTTTATCTCGGTGACGGCGGAGGATGCGTTCCTGATGGCCGTGGACTGCTCCATAATCCGGGTGTCCAGACCCGCTATCTCCTTGTCTACGTTCTGTGCCTCGCCGGTGATGGACTCTATCTTGGACTTCTGCATGGTGACATGCAGGGAGATGTCGTCCATGTTCTCGTCCGTGCTGTTCATCTCCTTTATGTGGCTCTTCATCCTGTCCTTGAGCCCCTGACCTGTC
>CACYDQ010000513.1 GCA_902773215.1 uncultured Spirochaetaceae bacterium
GGAGGAAAACATGAAAAAGGCATTGATTGTTGCTGCGGCCGTTGCTTGCGCCGCCACGACTCTGGCTGTCGCCGCGAAGAAGCAGCCCGCAGCTCAGGGAAAAGTCCTGAACATCGCCGTTTGGAACGAGGAGTTTCAGGAGAGGTTCAACGCTTTCTACGCTTCCAAGCTGCCCAAGGACGTAAAGGTCAACTGGATTCTGACCCCCAACCAGGGCGGAGCCTACCGCACCAAGCTGGACGAGATGTTGCTGAGCGAGAACGACAAGACGCCGGCAGACGAGAGGCTTGACATCTTCTTGGTCGAGTCCGACTATGCGCTGAACTACGTCAACACCCCCTACACGTTGGACGTCAAGAAGGACATCGGCCTTACCGACAAGGATTTGGCACAGCAGTACAAGTATACCAAGGATGTCATGACCGGGACCGAGGGCAAGTTCAAGGGCAAGCTCAAGGGTGTCTCCTGGCAGGCATGTCCGGGCGGCTTCATCTACCGCCGCTCCTTCGCCAAGCAGGTTCTTGGTACCGATGATCCGGCAGAAGTCCAGAAGCAGCTGAACAGCTGGGACAAGTTCGACGCCGTCGCCGCAAAGATGAAGGCTGCAGGCTACTTCATGCTCTCCGGATTCGACGATGCGTTCCGCGTCTTCTCAGACAATGTCTCTGAGCCGCTTGTCAAGAACGGCAAAATCAACATGGATCCCCAGATCAAGCGTTGGATCAAGCAGACCAAGGAGTACACGGACAAGGGGTACAACAACAAGGCCAACCTGTGGACTCCCGAGAGCGGACAGGGCGCGTCAAAGAACGGAAAGGTCTTCGGATACTTCGGACCCGCATGGTACATCGACTTCTGCCTCACCGGTTATGCCGCTGACGATGCCAGCCAGCCGTTCGTTGCCGGAAACGGAAGCTGCGGAGACTGGGCATTCTGCGAGGGCCCACAGGGATTCTCTTGGGGCGGAACCTGGATTTGCGGTTCTGCCGGAAGCGACAACGTCGAGCTGATCAGGGACATCATGTATACGATGACCTGCGACAAGGCCGTTGCCAAGAAGATTGTCGAAAAATACAACGACTTCACAAACAACGAGGCCGCAATGACCGAGATTGCCAACGGAAGCTACAAGAGCGCCTTCCTGGGCGGACAGAACCACATCAACCTGATGCTCCAGAACGCCAAGAAAGTCGACAAGAGCAAGATTTCCGGCTACGATCAGAGCTACGCCGAGAGGATTCAGGCCGCGATGGCAGACTACTACAACGGCATAGTCACCGAGGAGCAGGCATGGGCCAACTTCAAAATGGCCATGATAGAGCTTCATCCCGAGCTGAGGAAAAAGAACAAGTAATTTCGCCGGATGGCAGTTAAGAATCAGACATGATTTAAGGGTCGCAACCGCACGGTTGCGGCCTTTTTTTATTCCTCAGGCCGAAAGCCGGGAAATATGAAAAAGGCGGTCAGAAAGGTTACGGAAATATTATTTGTTCAGGTCCACGACGCTCTCACCTTCCACCAGACGGCCGGACACCTTTATCGACGCGGGCGAGAAGCTCTCCGGGTACTCGATGCTGGACAGGAGCTGCATGACGAGCTGCCTTCCTATCTCGGGGCTGTTCTGCTCCCAGGTGGTAAGGCGGGGCGTGATTATTTTGGACAGGAAGATGCCGTCGTAGCCCGCAATGCTTATGTCCTTGCCGGGAGTGACCCCGCTCTTGAAGAGCGCGTCTATGCCGCCGAGCGCGGAGAAATCGTCCGGGTAGATGATGCATGTGGGCCTGTCGGAAAGCTTGAGCAGCTCGAGCGTTGCCTGCCTGGTCGTCTCCGGCAGGTGGTAGGTGGCGGCGACGATATACTCCTTGGGAAGCTCCAGCCCGTACTTCTTGAGCATGGAGCGGAAGACAGACAGCCGCATCCGCGTCACGTCCGTCGCCTCCCCGTGAACAAAGGCAATCCGCTTGTGCCCACGCCCCAGGATGAACTCCATCAGGGAGCGGAAGCCGTCGCTGTTGTCGCTCATCACCGAGGGGTGAGCGTCCTTCAGGTTCCGGTCCAAAGTGCATATCGGGATGCCGCTCTCCAGCAGTTCCTTCACGTCCGTCCGGCGGAAAGAACAATTCACTATTATGATACCGTCGCAGCCCCGGTATTTGGCCTGGGCAAGGTAGTTGCGCTTGCCCACGTTGCTCAGGAATGTGATGTCGTAGCCAGCCTTGTTCGCGCTCTCGTTTATCGAGTCGAAGATGCGGGCAAAGTACTGGTGCTGGAGGCCTGACCCGGTTATGTCCTCGAAGATGACCCCTATGTCGTAGGAGCGGTTCGTCCGCAGGGCTATGGCGGCGGCGTTGGGATGGTAGCCCAGCTCCATCGCCTTCTTGTTCACCGCTTCTATCGTCTTCTGGCTTATCTCGGGACTGTTCTTCAATGCCTTGCTGACGGTCGAGAACGACACGTTGCAGGCAGTGGCGATGTCCTTCAATGTGACAGGCATAAAAACACCCCTCCTTGTTCTATACAACTATAAAACGAGAAGGGGAATTTTGCAATGAAATTTTGTGTTTTTACGCAAACGTTTTCGGAAAACCTGCCCGTCTAGGCGAGGCAGCCGTCAAGCGCCTTGCAGATGGCCTCACGGTCCAGGTTCTGGCCAATGACGCAGAGCTTTATCATGCGGTCGCCCACGTCCTTGTCCCACTCGTCGCGGATTTTTGGGTTCTCCCTCAGAATCTGCTCGCGCTCGGCGGGGGGGACGGCGGCAATCCACTGGCCGGAGTAGCCCGCCTGAATCTGCCTGCCGCTCGTCTCGAAGACCCACGCCATGTCGGGCTCGTCCGCGAACCACATGAGCCCCTTGCAGCGGATGATGTTCTTGGGCCAGCCGTCGCAGAACTTGTCCAGCTTCTGCCGGTCGAAGGGCTTGCGGCGGTAGTAGATCATCGTGCCGATTCCGTACTCGTCCTCGCTCTCGCCTTCGTGCCGGTGCTCGTGGTGGTGGTGATGGTGCTCATGTCCTTCGTGCCCGTCATCATCATCGTCATCGTCATGATGGTGATGGTGCTCCTCGTGATGACCATGCTCCTCATGCTCGTCGTGATCATCGTCATCGTCTTCGGACTCCTCCAGCTTCTTGCACCAGCCCGCGCTGGAGTAGACCGCCTCAAAGTCAAAGCTTCCGGTCGCCAGCACCTCGCCGACATCGACCTTGCCGTGGTCGGTCTCTATGACCTTGACACCAGGGTGGATTGCGTTGATGACAGCGCGGACCTTCTTGAACTCGTCCTCGGTAACGAGATCCTTCTTGTTGATGACCAGGGTCGAACAGAATTCAATCTGCTGCACGAGCAGGGACTCAATGTCCTCCTCGTCCTTCTCCTTGAGCAGGGCATCGCCCGAGGCGAACTCATCGACGAGCCGCTTGGCATCGACGACGCCGACGACGTTGTCCAGCTTGCCGTTCTGAATAGTCTCCAGCTCCTGGGCAATCGGCATGGGCTCGCATACGCCGCTCGCCTCGATCATGATGTAGTCGTACTTGCCGCCCTTAATCAGGTTCTCTATATTCTGCGCCAGCTGCGTCTTGAGCGTACAGCAGATGCAGCCGTTGGTCAGGGGGACGATGCTGCTCGTGTCGGTGATTTTCGCGCCGTCCGCTATCAGCTTCGCGTCAACGTTGACCTCGCCTATGTCGTTCACAATGACGGCGACCTTGTAGCCCTGCTGGTTGTTCAGCACGTTGTTCAGGAGGGTCGTCTTGCCTGCCCCCAAGTATCCGCACAAAAGCGTCATCGGTGTAAGTTTCTTTGCCATGATTAAACCTCCCCACTAATATAGTGAATTTTTGCCCAAAAGGGAAAGCCCCCTGCCCTTGCCCAAAGCCCGCCGTGCCCATATAATGGCGGCATGGTCTATGACGTTACGGTGATTATCCCAGAAGGCAAGGACAAGGACGAGGAATACATCAAGAAAGAGGCAGGACGCCTCCTCCAGACAAAAGGGCAGCAGGTCAACCTGGGGGTGGCACGGCTCGTCGTGGAGAAGCGGTCGGTCGATGCCCGCCGCCGGCAGATTAAAATCGTCCTCCGCTGCAAGCTCTACGTCGGCGAGGAGCCCCAGGCGGAAGAGGCCGCCCTGCCCCGCTGGCTTCCCGCCACTTCCTCACGCAAGACCGTCGTCATCGTCGGCACGGGGCCCGCGGGCCTCTTCGGCGCGCTCACGCTGCTTGAAAAAGGCATCCGTTGCATCATCGTCGAGCGGGGGGCGCAGGTCTCGCAGCGGAAAATTGACATCGCCCGCATAAGCCGGGAAGGGCTGGTTGACGGCGACTCCAACTACTGCTATGGCGAGGGCGGGGCGGGCTGCTTCTCGGACGGCAAGCTCTACACCCGAAGCGACAAGCGGGGCAACCTGTCCCAGGTCCTGCGGATTTTCAACCACTTCGGGGCGGATTCCTCCATACTGACCGCCGCCCATCCCCACATCGGCACGGACAGGCTGCCCGCCGTCATAGACGCGATGCGGGCGAAGATAGAGGAGCTGGGCTGCAGGTTTTTGTTCGGCAGCCGCTGTGCGGATCTTATAATAGAAGAAAAAAACGGTGAAAAACGGGTCCGCGGCGTACGCGTACAGGACACGAAGAGCGGCGAAGAGCAGGAAATCAGAGCAGACGCGGTCCTGCTCGCTACGGGACATTCCGCCGCCGACATCTACACGACGCTCGCCCGGCTTGCCCCGGAAAGCCTTGAAGCAAAGGGATTCGCATTCGGTGTGCGCACAGAGCACCCCCGCGCCCTCATCGACAGCATCCAGTACCATGGGGATGCGGAGGCCGCACGGAAGCTCGGTGCTGCGGAATACCGGCTGACCAGCCAGGTGGACGGGCGCGGGGTGTACAGCTTCTGCATGTGCCCGGGCGGCTTCATCGTGCCGAGCGCAAGCTCGCCGGGACAGATTGTCATCAACGGGATGTCGGCGGCGGGTCGGAACAGCGCCTGGAGCAACGCCGCCATCGTCGTGGAAACCCACCCGGAGGACATACCGGAACGATTCAGAAAGGAGGCGGAGGCACTGGGCTGCCCTGCCCTTGCAGGATTGCTCGCCCGGACTTGGCTGGAAGAAGAGACCTGCCGCCGCGGTGACGGCAGGCAGAAAGCCCCGGCCCAGAGATTGAAGGACTACCTGGCCCGGCGGGAAAGCACGTCCCTACCCCGTACGAGCTACGCCCCGGGCCTTGTGGCA
>CACYDQ010000514.1 GCA_902773215.1 uncultured Spirochaetaceae bacterium
ATGGACGGGAACGGACGCTGGGCCAGGCAAAGGGGTCTGGTCAGGACGAAAGGTCACGAGGAAGGACTCAAACGTGCCAAGGACATCACCAAGGCGGCTGCGGACTTAGGTCTGGAGTACGTCACGCTCTATGTCTTCTCAACGGAGAACTGGAAGCGGACGGAACAGGAAGTCGGCTTCCTCATGAACTTGATTCACATTCACTTGCTTGACGAGCTGCAGTTCTACCGGGACAACCAGATTCGTGTCCGGCAGATAGGAGACCTGTCCGGTTTACCCAAGAACATCCAGAAGGACATACGGGAAGCCGAGGAGGATACAAAAGATTTTACCGGCCTGACCGTCATCCTCGCCGTGAATTATGGCGGCCGAGACGAGATTGTGCGGGCGGTCAACAAGATCATTTCCTCCGGCAAGACCAGCATCTGTGAGGAGGACATCTCCTCCTCATTCGACATCCCCGACCTGCCCGATGTGGATCTTCTCATACGGACGGGCGGAGAAAAGAGGCTCAGCAACTTCCTCATGTGGAAGTCGGCATACGCGGAGCTTGTTTTCTCCGACACCCTCTGGCCGGACTACGGTAGGGAAGAGTTCGTCGCGGACATAGCGGAATATCAGAAACGGACGCGTAAATTCGGTGCGGTCCTGGACGACAAGGCGGAGGGAGGAAAGTAATGAACAAGTCCAACCTTATCAAGAGGCTCCTGACTTTCTTTATCGGGGTTCCTATCATACTCTTCGTCGCGCTCCAGCCTTTCCATGCCCACATTGCCCTGCATGTCTTCATCTGCCTGATGTGCGGCATCGGAGCGGCGGAACTGTATGCGATGTTCTCCGGCAAAGGCCCGCTTCACAAGAAAGGCTTCGTGATTTTCCTGACCGTAGCCATTCCCCTGGCGGCAGCCCTCTATGCCGTGGTGCCGACCTTTACGGGCGGCAAAAACCTCCCCGGCATCACCGGCCCCGAGTTCATCACCTATACCTTCATCGTCGCGGTGCTGATAATCCTTGCCGCAGAGGTACTCACGGCAAAGACCTTTGAGCATTCGCTCGTCAGGATTGCCTCAAGCAGCTTCATCGTCCTGTACACGGGATTCCTTCTGACATTCCTTTCCAGGATGACTTACCTGAAAAACAACGGCGTGGATGTCTCCTCGCAGACGATAGCGGTTTTTCTTCTGATGGTCTTTCTCTGTGACAGCTTTGCATGGTTCTTCGGGATTTTGTTCGGAAAGAACAACAGGGGCATCGTCAAGGCGAGTCCCAATAAGAGTGTTGTGGGCTTCATCGGGGGAGTTGTGGGCTCCATCGTCGCGGGAATTCTGGGCTGGAAGCTGTTCCCTGAGATATTCGGCGGTCCTGTCCATAAGGCAGTCATTCTCGCTGTGTTCACGGCGCTCGCGGCCATAATCGGTGACTTGGCCGAATCGGTGTTCAAGCGGTCCTCGGGAGTAAAGGACTCGGGGCGTGTCGTTCCCGGCCGTGGCGGGGTCTTGGACACAATAGACTCCATCCTCATGGCGGGTCCGGTCTTCTATTTCCTGCTTCTTCTCTTCTATAACCCGAAATGAAAAAACTTTTTGTCCTGGGCTGCACGGGGTCAATCGGCAGCCAGACGCTTGACATAGCGCGGAACATGCGGGACGACTTCACCGTCGTCGGCATCACCGCAGGGCACAGACGTGACGAGCTAGAAAAGCTCTGCGCGGAGTTCGGCTGTCCCGGGAGCCTCTACGAGGACGAGGGAATCGAAGGCATACGGAAGCTCGCCGAGTCCTGCGGGGCGGACATCGCCGTCAACGGCATTGCCGGGGCGGCAGGACTTGAGCCTTCCGCCATCGCGCTGGAAGCCGGAATAGACCTTGCCCTTGCAAACAAGGAGACGGTCGTCATGGCATGGCCGCTCATACAGGCCCTCGCCAAGAAGACAGGCCGGTCAATAATCCCCGTGGACAGCGAGCATAGCGCAGTTTTCAACCTGATTCAGCAGTCCGGGAAGAACAATGTCGCAGAGATAATCATCACGGCGAGCGGCGGGCCTTTCCGCGAGTACACGGACGAGCAGCTCAAGTCCGTCACCGTTGAGCAGGCTCTGCATCATCCGACCTGGAACATGGGGCCCAAAATCACGATTGACAGTGCGACCCTCGCTAACAAGGGGCTTGAGGTCATAGAGGCCTGCCGGCTCTTTGACATGCCGACCGAGCGGGTGAAGGTTGTCGTCCACCCCCAGAGCCTCATCCATAGCCTGGTACGGACACGGGACGGCATGCTCTACGCGCAGATTTCCAATCCGGACATGCGGCATCCCATCTTGGGCGCACTGACCTGGCCGGAGAACCGGGAGAACTATCTGGAAAAGTTCGACCTTGCGGGCCATACGATGACTTTCTTCCCTCCCCGCTTGGATTCCTTCCCCATGCTGCGGCTGGCATATTCCTGCGCCAAGGCAGGCAAATCCTACACGATTGCTTTCAACGCCGCCAACGAGGTCGCAGTCGCGGCATTCATCGCAAAAAAGTGCGCCTTCATGGACATTCCCCGGATAGTTGCCGGTTGCCTGGAGGCGGACTGGTCGGCAGAGCCCGAAAGCCTAGCGGAAGTATTCGAGACGGATCAGAAAGCCCGTAACAAAGCGGGCGAGCTGTTTGTTAAGATATCAGGGGGCTGCATTTGACAGTCATAATCGGAATCATCGGGCTTGGCTTCCTTGTGTTCTTCCATGAGCTGGGCCACTTTCTCGCCGCACGCCTGTTCGGGGTGAAGGTACTCGCTTTCTCCGTCGGGATGGGGCCGGTTTTGCTTCACAAGGAAATCAGGGGCACCGACTACCGGCTCTCGCTTATTCCCCTCGGCGGCTACTGCTCGATGAAGGGCGAGAATGACTTCAAGAAGGCAGTCGAGGAGAACCGGAAGGAGATAGCCGGCGAACCGGATTCCTTCTATGGCGTGCACCCGCTGAAACGCCTTCTCATAGCCTTCGCGGGGCCCTTCTTTAACCTGCTTTTCGGATTCCTCGCTTTTTTCACCATCGCCTTGATGGGCTATAGCTATTACAGCGCGGGAACCCAGGTCAGCATGGCAGATGAGATTTATGAGGGCATGGCCTCCCCCGCGCACGAAGCCGGAATGCAGACTGGGGACACGATAAAGGCGATAGACGGCAAGGAGATGACGGACTTCAGCGACCTGTCAGGCTACATAACGACCCATCCCGATGAGGATATCAGGATAACGGTGGACCGGAACGGCGAAATTCTTGAGATTACCGCCCACACCTTGCTGGACAAGGAGACCGGCGCTGGCAAGCTCGGCATTGTCTCGTCAGCGGACTCCGTCATAGAGCGGCACTACGGCCCCTACTCGCCTCTTGGCGCAACTATAGAGGGTGTCAGGCAGTGCGGCAGTCTGATTGCCCTGACTTTCAAGAGCATCGGAATTCTGTTCAAGGGGGTGGACGTGACTAAGGCTGTGTCCGGCCCCGCCCGCATCACGACGATGCTTGGGGACACCGTGAAGGAAGGCTTCTCCGAGGGGGCGAGGATCGGGATAATCAGTACCCTGCAGTTCCTCGCACTCATAAGCGTGTCGCTTTTCATCACGAACCTGCTTCCTGTGCCGATTCTGGACGGCGGGCTCATACTCTTTGCCATCATCGAAATAGTTGCCCGGCGCAAGATGCATCCCAAACTCTTGTATTACATACAATATGTAGGAATTGCGTTCATCGCGCTCCTTATGGTTCTTGCGCTCGCTGGAGACGTGCGCTACTTCATAGGGAAATAGGACTCCGGTCACGGAACGAATGGAGGAAACGAAATGAAAAAAAACATGCTTGCACTGGCAATCAGTATCCTCTGTGCGGCGGGGACGCATGCCCAGTCATACCAATCCAATCAGCCGCATGACGGTGCGGTCACGGCCATAGCGGTAAGGGCGGACGAGCAGGTTTTCTATTCCGCCGGAAACGACGGCTTCCTTGTCAGATGGGACAGTCTGGGGCAGGGCGAGAGCAAAGGGGAACGTTACCAGATAAGCGACATAGCTATTGCCCTGATTGCAGGAAACCCGGATGCCAACGATGTCGCGGTTTACGAGAGCAACGGGCTTTCTACCAACCGCGTCGCCGTCTACGACTGGAACACCTTCGGCCGCCGTTTCGCCAAACGATTCAAAAGCTCCGTGACCTGCCTTTCCTATTCGGCAAAAGGAAGTTACCTCTTCGTTGGAACGGCCACAGTCAACGGGATGTATATCCTGAACGCACGGACGGGTGACGTCGTTAAGAACATAAAGACAATCCCCGGTATCATAACGATGGCGCGAACTGGTGACAGCGAGAAAACTGCCATCATGTACTCGCCTTCGGGCTACCTCTACTACTGGGACATGAAGAAAGGAAACGTCAAGCTCCGCTTTTCTACCGAAGCATCGCTCGAGCAGCCCTGCCTCTTTGGCAGCGGGAAATTCCAGAACCGTTTCTTCGCCGGGGTCAGGGACAACACGATATACGTCATAGACGCGACGACCGGCAAGACGCTTGCCAGTTACAATGCGACCAGCCCCATGCTCGCCAGTTGCGGAGGGGACTATGAGGAAGGCCTTTTCTATATAAGCGACATGGGGCGTGGTTATTCGCTCAGCCTGATCAGCAATGAATCTCTGACAGACCACTTGACTCAGTCAGCGTCGGGGGCACTTCCTTCCAGCAGCTTGGTAAAGAACTTTATGGGGCTCAAGGACTCCGATTCATTCGTCACGATTGCGAAGAACCAGGAAAGCGTCATCTTGGGAACAAAAGAAGGCGACATCTATACGTTCTCGGACATAAAGGAATCTGAGACTTACTCGCTGGAGCCGATAACCCAGGGAAAATTCGGCAGGGTCAAGGACTTGTGCTCAGACGGACAGAACTTCTATGCCTTGGCCACAGGAAAGATTTACCGGGCGGACTTCAATGATGGTAGTACAGAGGAGCTGACAAGTGCCCCAGACGGTGTTGACCGGATGGTATTCTGCGGAGAAGAGCTCATTCTCTGGTCGGAGGGAATGAGCTCGCCGGTCTACACGCTCTCACTCGAAGACGGGAAGAGTGAGAGCCTTTTTACCCCAGCAGGAAGCATTTCCAAGCTCCGCCCGACAGAGAAAGGTTTCCTTTACGTCAAGGGCAACAATAGCGTCTGTCTCTATGATATGAACACAGGAAAAGGAAAGGATTTGTACAGCGGTAGCACCATAGAGGATGTGGCTCTTGCAGGTGACACGCTCTATGTGGCAAAGGCCGCCGCAAGTACGAATGATTCCGCCTTGATGAGCGTCAATCTCACGACAAAGGAGACTGTGCCTATCAAGATGGACGGAACGGTTGCATTCTCCCTGAGCTATGCTCCCGGCGGAGCAAGCCTCTACGGAGTCGAGATAGAGAACAAGGGGAATGACGAGTACCTGACCCAAATTTTCGCCTATGACATATCGGCAAAAACGTTCCGTTTCCTGCTCAAGCTGAACAACGAGGACAGCTCCGCGAGTACCCAGCTGAAGGGGGACGAGCTTTTCACGAACATAGGACGGACGCAGGTCTACGCCTACAACCTGCGGACGAACAAGTGCGTCACCTACAGGCGGTCGGCTTCCCTACCCGTCAAGGCCGTCAGCGGGCAAAACCTGCTCGCAGTCCTGAACAATGACGGGAGCATCTCCTGGTACAGCCCGCGTTCCAAACAACAGCTTGCCATCTGGCACATCACGGATGAGGGCGAGTGGGAATCGGATTAGTTGGTCATCAAGATAGTAAAAAGCCCACGGTGACAAGAGTCGCCGTGGGCTTTTGCATTGGCTCAGTTATAATGTTGGCGGACCGCCTCAATATCGCTTTTGAATTTGTCGTCTATGACCGGGGGGTGGCCCGCAAAGTAGACTATCTGCTGAAGCTCTTCCGCCGTATGGATGCCGAAGACCGGCACCGCATTATCGTATTGGGTAAAGAATCCCACGGCGAGGGGAATATTGCGGAGGATGCCCCCGTTGAGCGGCTGCATCGCAATGCAGCCCACATCCCGCTGGGCACAGAGAGCGACAAGGGTCGCCGCAGGATCCATGTAAATCATGTTGAAGGGAAACTGGACACTCTCGTACAGACCGCTTTCTATCGCTTTTTCCGCAATCGATAAATCCTCTGTGACAAGGCCGAAATGCCGGATGCTTCCCCGCTCCTTCAACTCCACGAGCTTGCCGTAAATTCTGTCCCTGCCCTTCTCGTCAGGGACAGACTCGTTACATTCAATCTGAAACAAATCGATGTAATCCGTGCAGAGACATTCCAAGCTGACGTTCAAATCCCGTTGCACGGCCTCCCCGTCCAGTCCCCGGCTCTTGGTGGCGACGAGAACATGGTCACGGATGCCATACAAGGCATTCCCCAGCCGTTTCTCACTGACCGGGGTGACGCGTGAGCTATCAAAAAAATTGATTCCGGCCTCGTAGGCCTGGCGGACGAGGGAGCAGACATACTCCCCCGCCCCGTCTCCGAGGGCCTCTATTTCTGGGCAATCCAGGCTCATCGCGCCGAACGCGATGCTGCTCGTAAGCAAACCTGACCTGCCCAAGGCGACATATTGCATGGAAAGTTTAGCGAATCACGGGCGTATAATTGCGTATCGCATTGTGGATGAATCCGTGCAGCTCGGAAACCTTCACGCGCTCCTGCTTCATGCTGTCGCGGAAGCGGACGGTGACGGTGTCGTAGTCCTTGCTGTTCTGATCAAGCGTGTCGTAGTCGACGGTGACACAGTAGGGCGTTCCGATCTCGTCCTGTCTCCGGTAGCGCTTTCCGACCGTGCCGCTCTGATCGTAGTCCGTGACGAACTCGTCCTTGAGCGAATGGCGGATTTCCTGAGCCTTCTCGGCAAGCCCGTCCTTCTTCATCAGCGGCAGCACGGCGACCGTGCAGGGGGCAAGCTTCGGGTGCAGGTGGAGTACTGTGCGGAAGTCTTCCTTTCCATCCGTGCCGACATCCTGCTCCTCGTAGGCCTCACAGAGGAATGCGAGGAAGTTCCGGTTCAGGCCGGCAGAGGTCTCGATGACATAGGGCGTGTAGGTCTTGTTGCCGTCATCCTGATCGATGTAGCTCATGTCCTTGCCGGAGACTTTCGTATGCTGGCCCAAGTCAAAGTCCGTCCTGTTGTGGATTCCCTCGATTTCCTCAAAGCCAATCGGGAAATTGTAGGTGATGTCGTAGGCATCCTTTGCGTAGTGGGCGAGCTTGTCGTGGTGGTGCCACTTGAGGTTCTTCTCGGCAATGCCGTACTTGAGGTAGAACTGCCAGCGGTACTTACGCCACTCCTCAAAGATGCCGTCGTCGGTGCCGGGCTTGCAGAAGTACTCCATCTCCATCTGCTCGAACTCGCAGGTGCGGAAGATAAAGTTCTTGAAGATAATCTCGTTGCGGAAGGACTTGCCCACCTGAGCAACGCCGAAGGGAACCTTCATGCGGTTTGACTGGACGATGTTCTTGAAGTCAGTGAAGATGCCCTGGCAGGTCTCCGGGCGCAGGTAAATCAGGTGGCTGTCGTCGGCAACCGGTCCCTGGTAGGTCTTGAACATCAAATTGAACTCACGGACAGCAGTGTACTTGCGCTCCTTGCTGCCGCAGGTGGGGCAGTTTATGTTCGCGTCGATGAAAGCCTTCATCTCCTCATGGGTCATCGTGTCCACAGGCTTGCCCGGGTTCTTGTCGGGATGGGAAGCGACAAAATCCTCGATGAGCTGGTCGGCGCGAAAGCGGGCCTTACACTCGGTGCAGTCGATCATCGGGTCGGAGAAGTGGGCGACGTGACCCGAAGCCTCCCACGTCTTGTGATGCTGGAAAATCGCAGAATCCAGACCAACGACATCGTCGC
>CACYDQ010000515.1 GCA_902773215.1 uncultured Spirochaetaceae bacterium
TACCCCGCGAAGTTCATCTCCGGCTGGCTTATCAAGTACTGGCCGCAGATTGTTGAAATTATCGATAATGGGCGCTCTGCCCGGGACTAATGGAGGAAAGCATCATGGCTGAGAATTATCAGAACGATCAGAATATGTTCCTTGACTGGAACGACACCATCGAGAGCGATGGTCAGGAATTCATCACCCTGGAAGAGGGCGACTACATCTTTGAAGTCACTGGCTTCGAACGCGGCCGTTTCCCCGGCGGGCAGAAGATTCCCGCCTGCAACAAGGCGGCCCTCACACTGCAAGTCAAGACCGATGCCGGCACTGCGGTCATCAGAACCGACCTGCTCCTGTACAAGACCATGGAATGGAAGCTGTCCTCCTTCTTCCGCTGCATCGGGCAGAAGAAGCATGGTGAGCGCCTGACGATGGACTGGAGCAAGGTCATCGGCAGCCGTGGTCGAGCTCATTTCAAGCCGCGCACTTATACGGATCGTGACGGCAATGAGCGTCAGACAAACGATGTCGACCGCTTCTACGACTGGGAGGAAAAATACTTCCCCGCTGAGCGTGTCCGGATGGCGGAACTCTCCGAGAACGATGACGAGCTCCCTTTTGATTAAGGAGGGTCGCCATGTTTCAGCTGAGACCGTATCAGGCTGAAGCGAAGCAGGCGATCCTTGCCGCATGGGACGAGGGGTACCGCAAGACACTCCTCGTCCTGCCGACAGGCTGCGGCAAAACCGTTGTGTTTTCTTCAGTCACAGAAGACCAGGTCAAAAAAGGCCATCGTGTCCTCATCATGGCCCACCGGGGCGAACTTCTCGACCAGGCTGCAGATAAACTGCGGATTGCATCCGGGCTGGATTCCGTACTTGAGAAGGCGGAATCTTCATGCCTCGGCAGCACGCTTCCGGTGACGGTCGGCTCTGTGCAGTCGCTTGCGCAGGAAAAGAGACTCGCCCGGTTTCCGAACGATTATTTCCAGGACATCATCGTGGACGAGGCACATCACTGCCTTTCCGACAGCTATCGGCGTGTACTGGATCATTTCCCCGAGGCCAACATTCTCGGCGTCACGGCCACTCCTGACCGTGGTGACATGAAGAATCTTGGTGAATTCTTCGACTCCAAAGCCTATGAGTACAGCATGACCGAGGCAATCCGTCAAGGCTACCTCTGTCCGATCAAAGCGCAGATGATTCCCTTGGAGCTGGACATCAACAGCGTTGGAATCAGCAACGGCGACTTTGCCGTTGGTGAAATCGGCCACGCTTTGGAGCCGTATCTGGAGCAGATAGCACAGGAGATGGTCAATTACTGCAAAGGCCGGAAGACCGTGGTATTTCTCCCGCTCATTGCTACATCGCAGAAATTTTGCGCAATGCTGAACGCTGTCGGTCTGAAGGCGGCGGAGGTCAACGGCAACAGCGGTGACCGTGCCGAGGTGCTTTCGGATTTTGAGAACGGCAAATATGACGTGCTCTGTAACTCCATGCTGCTCACGGAGGGCTGGGACTGCCCGGCTGTCGACTGCATCGTGGTTCTCCGGCCTACCAAAGTGCGCTCCCTATACCAGCAGATGGTTGGGCGTGGCATGCGGCTTTCCCCGGGCAAGGATCATCTGCTGCTTCTGGACTTCCTCTGGATGACGGCCAGACACGACCTGTGCCGCCCGTCTGCCCTGGTCAGCAAGGATGACGTCATAGCGAAGAAACTGGATGATCGCCTCATGAAGGACGACGGGGTCTACGACCTAATCGAGTCCGAAGAAGAAGCCGAACGGGATGTGCTGGCAGAACGCGAAGCAGCTCTTGCAAAAGAACTGGCCGAAATGCGCAACCGCAAGCGCAAGCTGGTCGACCCGCTCCAGTATGCGCTCTCCATTGCCGCGGAAGACCTGACAAATTATGTGCCTACTTTCACCTGGGAGATGGCGCCGCCTTCCGAGAAGCAGCTCGAGTTCCTTGAGCGCAGGGGTATTTTCGCGGAGAGCGTTACGAACTCTGGTCTGGCCTCTCTGCTGAGTGAGCGACTCAAGCGTCGGCAGGACGAGGGGTTGGCTACACCGAAGCAGATCCGCTGTCTGGAA
>CACYDQ010000516.1 GCA_902773215.1 uncultured Spirochaetaceae bacterium
CGCGTTGAGGACCCGGTATGCCTTGAGCGCAGTTTCCTTTATATAGGAGGATTTTTCCGCGTCCAGGTCGGCGGGAATCTTGAGCTCTGCCCCGTCCGGGTCGTTGTACTTGGCATCGTAGTCGTAGAAGACGTGCTTGGGGGCTATCTCGCCCGGCCCGTAGGCCTTGAGCAGGGTCTCTGGCGTGCCTGCCGAACCCGTGATGCTGTTACCCGTCACGGAGCACTCCACCTCGCGGGCATCGATTGCCTTTTCGATGAGCACCTTGGTGTCCCACTGAAAAGCTTCCATCAGGGCAAAGGAAAGTTCCTTCATGTTCGTCGCCTTGCCCGCCCCGTCGCTCGAACCCGCCGCGCAGGGCTTGACGAAGAGGGGGAATTCCAGTGCCTTGACTGCCTCCTCGATTTTCGCATCGTAGACCCGGCTGTCGTTCACGTCGGCGAGGGTCAGGCAGCGGTAGGGGACGACGGGGATGCCCGCGTTCTGCCACATGAGCTTCGCGCTCTCCTTGTCCATTCCCAAAGCGGACGCGAGGATGCCGCAGCCCACGTAGGGAACGCCCGCCATCTCCAGCAGCCCCTGAAGGCTTCCGTCCTCGCTGTAGCTTCCGTGCATGACGGGGAAAGCGACGTCGCAGGAAAGCGTCCTGCCTGCACAGGCGAAGGCCCCTTCCCTGCCGCCTCCGGGGATTACGGAAACCTGCCGCGACTTGTCGGCGTGGACCGAGAGCTCAGCCTTTGGGTCTGCCCTGAGCTGCCCGAGGACAGAGTCCTCCTCCAGGTACCATTTTCCGTCCTTGCCGACAGAGATAAGAGTCACCGCATGAGCTTTGTCCAGCCCCCGCGCGACCGCCGCCGCACTGATCAGCGAGATCTCGTGCTCACCGCTCCTTCCGCCATATAACAAAACGATGTTCATCTTACCTTCCTTCCTTAATATATGCCTGCTACGCCTTGTAGCCCATCTCGGCGAGGGCTTTGACGGCCTCGCTGATTTCATCGTACCGCATCACGCGGTCCTTATAGATAATCGAATTCTCGTGCGACTTGCCCAACAGCAGCACGATGTCGTTCTCCTTCGCCAGTGAGAAGGCGTGCCGGATTGCCTTGGGACGGTCAGGAAGCAGGAAGAGGTCCTCGCCGTCCTTCTTGCCGCCCTTCCTGGCTCCGACGGCAATCTGCTCCAGCAGGGCCATGCTGTCCTCGCCGCGCGGGTCCTCATCGGTCAGAATCACGATGTCGCAAAACTTCGCCGCAATCTCCCCCTGTAAGGGGCGTTTCTTGACATCCCGCTCCCCTCCGGAACCGAAGAGGCATATCATCCTGCCCTGGCAGCGTTTGCGCACAGGGGGGAAAATAGTCTCGAACGACGAGGGCGTGTGGGCGTAGTCCACGATGACCTCAAAGGGCTGCCCCTTGTCTATCACCGTCATGCGGCCTTTGACCGGACTGAGCTTTTCCGTCAGTTCCGAAAGCTTTTCAAGGGGCGTGCCGGTCATGCCGGCAACGGCGAGCAGGGCGGCCATGATGTTGTACGCGTTGAACGCCCCGGGGAGGGGGGCCTTGACGTGGAGCACCCGGTCTCCGTCCGCGAGCGACTCATGGTTCTCAAAGCGGTGGATGCTGAACGACAGGCCGAAGCTGGCCGCGGCGATGTTCCGGCCGGAAAGGTAGGGCATGTCGTCGGGAATCTTGGGCAGGGGCTTCGCGTCCAGCTCCTCGCCGGCCTGCTTGCCCGCCTTGCCCTCGGTCGTGAAGCCGACGACCTTCTTCTTTGTCGCGGCGGCAAAGTACGACGCGGCGGGATCCTCCAGGTTGACCACGCCGAACGAAGGCAACTCGCGCTCCTCGCCGCATATCGTCTTCTTGTGGCTGAACATATCCAAGGCGCGGAAGAGGTTTGCCTTGTCGTCCCGGTACTGCTCCCAGGTCCCGTGGAACTCCAGATGCTCCAGCGTGACGTTCATGAACACGCCGCAGTCAAAGGCGACGTCGCCCAGGCGGTTCGTCCTGCGGCTGAGCCCGTGCGACGAGGACTCGACGACCGCGTACTCGCAGCCGTTCCTGACCATCTCGGCGAGCCGCCGCTGCACGATAGGAGCCTCAGGCGTGGTCTGGTGCTCGGGATTGTCCTGTGCGTCCCCGCCGAGCGAGTACTGCACGGTGGAAATGAAGCCCGCCTTGTGGCCGGACAGCCTGAGCAGCTGCCAGATGAAGGCGACCGTGGAGGACTTGCCCTCGGTGCCGGTCACGCCGAACACGCCGAGCTTCTGTGACGGATTGTCGTAGAAGGCCGCCGAGACCGGGGACATGGCAAAACGGGCGGACGGAACCTTGACGAACGCCGCCTTGCCCAGGTCTTCCGCGGACGGCTTGTAGTCGCCCTCGTAGATGACCGCCGCCGCGCCCGCCGTGAGCGCATCCGGGATATAGATGTTGCCTGATGTGTGCGTGCCCGGCAGGGCGAAGAAGAGGTCCCCGCGCTTGACCGAGCGGCTGTCAAAGGTGAGCCCCGTCACCACGACGGAAGCGGGGGGCAGCCCCCCGAGCCCGCAGCCTATGCCCTGCCCGCCCAGCGCGTCCAGCAGAACCTGAAGATTCTTTTCTATTGTATACGATGCATCCCCTGATGCCATAGTAAAGCCCCTACCCATAAAGATGAGCTTATTCTATAGCATAGGGGGAAATGTTTCAAGTTTTCGGGGCATCCGCCGCGAGGCCGCCACGAGTTCCGGCTTTACGGGGTTCCTTCTTCCCAGAAGAGGTCGTTCAGCGTCAGCCCCAGAACCTTGCAGATGGCGATGCAAAGGTTGATTGTCGGGTTGTAGTCGCCCTTCTCAATCGCACTGATTGTCTGGCGGCTCACGCCCACGGCCTTGGCAAGACCTTCCTGCGACATATCCTTCAAAACGCGGGCGGATTTCAGCTTCAGGTTTTTCATCGGCGGCCGCCTTTCACTCTCCGTCCTCGGCCTGTTCGGCTCCCTTTGACAAGATCCTCTTCAGCAGTATGCTCGCCATGACGACCAGCATGCATACCGCGACAGCAAGGTTCACGACCTTGTTCCACCTGTCACCCGTGAGAAAAAACATAACGATGTACATGCCGGAGAGCAAAAGCATCAGGGCGCACCAGCCCTTTCGGAAGGGCCGTTCCGGCGTGAAATAGGCATCCTTGAAAATTGCGATTTCGACGAAGACCAGGCATGAAAGCAGGATGACAAGGATGCTGAGGACTCCCGGCGCGAACAGAACGAGGGGTTTCTCCGTGAAAAGCTCCATCATGAATACGGCGAGCTCACAGAATACGAAAGTCGCGAAGCCCGCCGCATACGCTTGTCCCCGCACCGCAATTTGCCGCTCGTCATATCGGCTTCCCTTGTTCATCATCTTCTTCCTGAACAAGAAAATACACGCACCCACAACGGCAATTCCTGCCACGACTCCCAATCCATAACTGACAGACATACAGAACCTCCTGTTGTTTAGCATAATATATAGCAAAATTGGCTATATGTCAAGTATATTTTACAAAACATACAGTTTATTTTTCTCACGTGACCACATTTCTATGCAGCGAACCATACTTGCAAATGCCCGATTATTCCTGCCAGACCGGATGCCCGTACTAGCGGAGACTGCTGTTCGTAGCAAGCCAGAACTATAGCAGAGGAAAAAATTACGGAAGAAGAAAAGAAAGATGCCTGCGATTTTGCAAAAAAAAGACCAGCTGAAAAGCTGGTCTTCAAAGTGGAGATGACCGGACTTGAACCGGTTACCTCTTGCATGCCATGCAAGCGCTCTAGCCAGATGAGCTACACCCCCGCAAAAGATGATTTATAATAGCAGAAAGAAACCTTCACGTCAAGTAGCAGGGGCAGAAATTTGAAAAAAAGATTTTCTTTTCTCAGCCCGGAAGCTGCTGGATTATCGCGATGAACGCGTCTATGAACGCGTCCACCTTATCCAAGCCCTTCCCCTCGGCGGGCAGGGAGAAGAGCTCGCCTTCCCCAGATGCGGGACTGGAGGCGACCAGCTGCTTGCGGTCCAAGAGGTAGTTCTCCAGCATGTTCGTCATGCCGGAACAGAACCACTGGCTCGCATGGAGCACCGCATCGTCGGAAAGCTGGAGCTTGCCGAAGGAGACCAGCGACCGGAGCACGGACTGGGTGTCGGCAAGGATTTTCGCGTCCTGCCGGGCGGTAATCTGGGCGGCCTCCTTGCTGAAGTACTTCTGGCTCGCGACGAAGGTGTAAATCTGGAAGAGGGGTGACTTCTCATGCATCTTGAAGTAGCGGTTGACGATACCCTTGAACACGACGGGCGCGGGGTACTTCTTGGTGACGGCATCGATGTCCTTTGGGGTAAACGTTATCGCGTCAATGTACTCGGCGCAGGAGTCGAAGGTCTGCTTTACGATGTCCTCCCGGCTCTCGAAGTGGTTGTAGAGGGAGGCTTTCTTTATGCCG
>CACYDQ010000517.1 GCA_902773215.1 uncultured Spirochaetaceae bacterium
ATACTGGAAAGCTACATACTGGGGCAGGCATGCCTGTCCGCCGCCCTGCTGATTCCCGCCGTCATGAAGGGGCGGGAGCACGTCAGCTGGAGGTACGAGGTGGAGGACTCTCCCGCCAAGGGCTTCAGCGTGGAGGCCGATTCCGCCGGCTGGGTCAGGGGCTGCCTGCTTGCGGACAGCATTCCCTTGGACAAGCCGCTTGAGGGCTGGGACATGAAGCCCTTCCTCGGCGGCGAGGGAATCATGACCGTGCAGACCGTCCGCCCCGGCGACAAGTACCCGCAGACCAGCTCCGTCAACACGACGGGGAACATCGCGGACGACCTTGTGTTCTACTTTGACCGCAGCGAGCAGATAAAGACCGCCCTCACGACATCAATCCAAATGGACAGACAGGGGCGGATTATCGGTGCGGGTGGCATATTCCTGCAGGTCATGCCGGAGACCGGCGGCAGCTACAAGGGAGTCGCACGGAAGGGCAGCCAGCTGTCATCCTCCCCGGATATCAGCGCGGACGAGGAGCTCTTGTCCAAGCTGGAGGAGCGTTGCACGAGCAAGCCCTCAATAGGCAGCTGGTTCAGCGAGGGCAAGGGGACGGAGGACTACCTGTCCCTGGTCTTCAAGGACTTTTCCCCCGTTGTCGCCCTGCACCGGAGCGTCGTCTATGACTGTCCCTGTTCCAAGGATCTGTTCCTTCGCCACGTCCGCGCCCTGCCTCAGGCGGAGCTGGATGACATAAAACAGAAGGGGGAACCACTGGAGTTGGTCTGCCGCAACTGCTCCTCGGTCTACCGCATCGGGACTGACGAGCTGTAGAATGCAAGATACCTGCTCTTTGACAAGTTTCGGAATCCTGCTATACTGGGCGCATGATACGTGATTTGTGTGCGCTGTTCATTACCTTCTTCAAGATAGGGGCCGTCACCTTCGGCGGCGGCATGGCGATGCTTCCCATACTGGACAGGGAGCTCGCGGACAAAAAGAAGTGGACGACGAGCGAGGAGCTGCTTGACTATTATGCGATTTCCCAGTCCACACCGGGAATCATTGCGGTCAACGTCGCGACTTTCATCGGATTCAAGAGGCGGAAGGTCGCGGGGGGTATTGCGGCGACGCTCGGTGTCGTCACCCCGTCCGTCATCATCATCAGCCTGATTGCGGCATTCATCTCCAACTTCGAGCAGATTGTCTGGGTGCAGAAAGCCCTGCGCGGCATAAACGTCGCCGTCGCGGCCCTGCTCTTGTATTCGGTCATCGGGCTTGCGCGTAAGGCGATAAAGAAGCCCTGGCAGCTGCTTTTCTTTGTCCTCTCGTTCTCGCTGATTTATTTCTTCAAAGTGCATTCGGTCTTTATCATCGTGGGGGCTGCCCTGTGCGGCATACTCATCGCATGGGCCACGGGAGGCCTCCGCGGGGAATCGGCAGGGGGGAAGTCTGAGGAGGCAGGGAAATGAGCCTGATTCACCTCTTTTTTATCTTCTTTTATATCGGTCTTTTTGCGATAGGCGGGGGGCTGGTCGCCGCTACATTCATGCAGCAGACCTTGGTCGAGCAGTACCAGCTTATCAGCGCGGAGAAATTCTACAGCATGCTCGCCATAAGCGAGAGCACGCCCGGGCCGATCGGGATAAACCTCGCGACATATATCGGCATGGAGCTGTACGGGCCCGTCGGGGCTGTCGTCACGACCCTCGGTGAAATCCTGCCGTCTCTCGTCGTCATCATGATTATCGCCCGCTTTTTCTCCCGCTTTCAGGACAAGCCGATTGTGAAGGCCGCATTCAGCGGATTACGACCCGCGACGAGCGGGATGGTGCTCATCGCGCTCGTGCAGGTGTTCACGATTGCCTTGCTGAACACAAATGCATTCCGGGCTGCAGGGGGCTTTTCTTTGGCCGGCCTGAAGGATTTTTTTTGCTGGCCGGCCGTCGCCCTCTTTGAAGCCTGCCTCGTCATCCTTTTCAAGACCAAGCTGCACCCCGTCGTCATCATCGCGCTCGGGGCGGTGTTCGGGGTGCTGTTTTTGTAAGCGAATGCGCCCGTTAAACGCAGCCTCATCTATCAGGGCCGGGGATGTACGGCTGACGATCCTTCCGTTGTCCAGCAGGATGACCTCGTCGTAGTATGCCAGCGTCTCCGCATCGGTTCTGTGGGTCACAGCCACGACGGTGCTGTCCTGGAGCTGGCGGACGGTCTCTTCGACAAGGCGTGCGTTCCGGGCATCCAGGGCGGAGGTAGCTTCGTCCAGAAGAAGTAGCTGCCTGCCGTGAATCAGGGCACGTGCCAAGGCAATGCGCTGTCGTTCCCCGCCGGAAAGCCTCGAGGCGTTCTCCTCAAGCCTGGTGTCCAGACCTTCCGGAAGCCTTTCCACAAGCCTGCGCAGGCCTGACTTTTCCACGGCTTCTGTCAGCTTGTCCTCCGGCTGGCTGGTGAACAGCGTGATGTTGTCACGGAGCGTACCGGAAAAAAGGAAAACTTCCTGCCTGACGCTCGCACAGGCTACGCACCGGCCCGCGACCCCGTCCACGAGGACATCCCCCCCGGTGGGCAGGCAGTGCGCGGCGAGCACACCCAGCAACGTGGATTTGCCGCTTCCGCTGCTGCCGATGACAGCATAGTGCAGCCCCTTCTTGAGCCGCAGGTTTATGTGCTCAAGCCCTGCCGTCCCGTCATCGAACACGAGCGACAGGTTCCTGAGCTCCACACTGTCAGAGAAGCCTTCCGCCATGCGCGAGGCGGAAAGGTCGCTTTCTTGTGCGGGGCGGGCAATTCCTTCCATCTCGCTCAGGATGCCTTTGACAGACTTCAGCTGCGCCAGCTTTGTGGAAAGCTGGAATGCCGGACTTATCGCCTGCCCCGTGAGCTGCGTGACGGCGATGATGCTGCCCAATGTGAGGTAACCGCGCACGGCGAGCAGCCCCGCGAAACAGATGACGAGGAACTGGGCGAAGACACCTGAACTGGCAGACAATGCCTGCACGAGCGCCAGTGCGGACGCACAGTGTTCTTTGGAATCCTCATAGGCCGCTGCAGCCGTGCCGAACTTGCCGCGCATCCGTCCTTCCATCTGATAATCCTTTATGACAAAAAAGCCCCTGATTACGTCCTGCAGCATCCCGTTGTAGCCGCTGCCTCTGGCAGCCCGCCGCTCCTGCAATGAGGCAAGCCGTGCGCCGAACAGCCGCGGGATAAAGCCGGGAATCGACATGAGGACAAGAGATACAGCTGCGACAATCGGATTGAGCATGACCAGCAGTGCCGCCGCAAGGACAATGCCCGCGATGCTTTCATATATGGCGAGCGTGTTCTTGAAGTACTGTTCCTCCACCATGTCCATGTTCTGGTTCATCAGTGCAAGGCAGGAGGAACTCCCCTTCTGACTGAACGAGCGTGGGTCTTGGAAAAGAATTCCTGCCATCACGTCGTTTTTGAGCCGGAGGCACGCATTCCTTACGCAGCGGGCCTTCAGACGTTGGCTTGCAAGTGTCAGCACACCTAGCACGGCGGCATAGGCGGTGCACATTAGGAAATCATTGAGAAGCCTCGCCTCCGAGCCATCCTGCAACGACAGTGAAATCTGGTCAACAATCCAGTTCAGGAGGAGGGCTGCGAACGCGCCCGCCGCAATGTGCAGCAGTTGAAACACAACGTAGCAGGAAAAAGCAATCTTGTTTTTGTAAAAAAGGTAGTTCTTCATACCATCCCCCAAACCATGATACGATGAAGCATATTGAACGGAGGATTTTTATTCCATGACAAATGATGTAGAAAAGAATTTACGTTATTTGTTAAGTTCCGGGCTGTCCGTAGTGGATAACTTCGTAGCAAATTCCCGGGCTTGCCCAGCAAGACGCTCCCTGCCGATGAGACGCAGGTAGGGAACTATTGCCCCGATAATATGAAGGGCATCCTCTATCCTGTTACAGGAGGCAAGGGCTTTTGCCCTGGCAAATTCAAGCTCCGGCATCAACGCAAGCTCCGCATTGGAAATTGCCCAGGCCCGGGTCTCATCCGCCAGTTCCAGCGCCCCCCGGCCGTTTCCTTCCGCAACAAGATAGAAAGAGAGGTTCACGGCGGTGTTCATGCGGAGCAGCCCGTAAGAACGCAACTTGCTCCGGTGATATTTCAGAGCTTCCAGAAGCTCCCGCGCAATAAGAATTGCCCGGCTGCGGTTTCCTTCTTTGTAGTTCGCCACGGACAATACTTCCAGAATATTTGCCTCAGTGGAAGTAAGGAGCTGCCTGCGGAAGCTGCAGGGGTCAAGATCCGGCTTGGTGCACGCCAACGCCTTCTCAAGGACAGCCGAGGCACCGGGGAACTCTTCTTCCAGCATGATGGTTCCCCGCAAAAACTCAGTCACTTGCCTGCCCGCCGCGTCTTCTGCGGCAAAAGCTCCGATGCTTTCCAGCATGGACTTCGCATACTGCACGTCTCCGCGCGACAAGGCTTTTGCTGCCTCGTCCGCAAGCTCTTCGAAATGCTGCTGCCGCTCATTCCGGTAGTAGACATCGCAAATCTGGTAGCTGCTGGTTCCCAGACGGTCTAGCAATTTTTCGAGCATGGCAGCCGACGGCATCTGGCTGCCGTTCTCTATACGCGAGACCGAGACACTGGAACAGATGCCGTCCGCAAGCTCTTCCTGTGTGAGCCTCTTTTCCGTGCGGAGTTCCCGTATGATAGTTCCAAGCGAATTGCCCATGTCCCTTACATAATATATGGAAATCCGCCCGTGCGCAAGGGATGTCCGGAAACTTGCCTGGCAAACTGCCCAGCCGTTCCCTAGCCCTTGACCGCGCCCGCCGTTATGCCGGTGTAAATCTGCTTCTGGCAGAGAAGGAAGACGATGAGGGCGGGGATAAGCGAGATGATGACCCCCGCGCAGATCAGGTTGTAGCGGCTCCCCATCGGACCCGTGAAGGTGTAGAGCGAGATGGCGACCGTCCTGAGCTTCTCCGACTGCAAGTAGAGGTTCGCGGAGTAGTACTCGTTGTAGCAGCCCACGCCCTTAAGGATCATGCTCGTAACGATCGCG
>CACYDQ010000518.1 GCA_902773215.1 uncultured Spirochaetaceae bacterium
CCTAGGTCGGTTGCATGAGATTCTTCGTTGACATCGCCCTGAACCTCCCCCTGAACCAGACCTTCAGCTACAAGTGCGAGCTGGAGGAGGAAGATATGGAACGCAGCTTCGGCCGCCGCGTGCAGGTTCCCTTCGGCTCGCGGAGGCTGACCGGCATCGTCACGGGCGCAAGCCCTGCCCTGCCCCCCTCATGTACCATCCCCGAGGAAAAGATTCGGCGTATCGGCAGATTCATAGACAAAGAGCCGGTTCTTACCGGGGAACTTCTCGCCCTTGCCCGCTGGGTAAGCTCCTACTACCTTTCTTCCATAGGAGAGACGATATTCGCGATGCTGCCGTCCGGCAAGCGTGAGACTTCGGCAGGAGGCTTCCCGCTCGCGGCGGACGAGGGGGCCTGGGGCAGAAAGGAACTGAGCGCGGAGCAGCAGGAGGCCGTGGGCGGAATCCTCGGCGGGAACGGCGTTTTCCACTACCTCTACGGCATGACAGGGAGCGGCAAGACCGAGGTATTCCTTTCTGCCGCCGAACGGGTGCTGGAACAGGGCAAAGGGGTCATCTACCTGGTCCCAGAGATTGGCCTGACCCCGCAGGTGACCAAAGCCGTCATCAGAAGGTTCGGGGATACCGCCGCCGTCCTGCACTCAGGACTCACCCCCAGCAACAAGCTCGGTGAGTGGAAGAGGATTCTTTCCAAAGAGGCCCGCGTGGTTATCGGGGCACGGAGCGCAGTGTTCGCCCCCGTCCCGGATCTCGGCCTTGTGATAATCGACGAGGAGCATGACGGATCCTACAAGTCAGGCTCTTCCCCCCGCTACCATGCCCGGCAGGTCGCCATGCAGCGGTGCAGGACGCTCGGCATCCCCCTTGTCATGGGATCCGCGACCCCTTCCGTCGAGGCCTGGCATCTGATGGAGCAGGGCATCATCGCAAAACATGCCCTGACCAGAAGACTTGCAGGCGGGGAATTGCCGATTACGGAATGCGTCAACCTCTGCACGGAAGGCAGCCCCGACGGGAACAGCCTTTCCCCCAGGCTGGAAGGAGCCGTCACGAATGCCCTCCGCTCCGGCAAACAAGCCATTCTCTTCCTGAACAGGAGGGGCTTCACGAACTTCTTCCGCTGCAACAGCTGCGGCTTTGAGCTCAAGTGCAAGAGCTGCTCAGTCACACTGACTTACCACAAGGCGGAGAACCGGCTCAAATGCCACTACTGCGGCTATTCCGTGGAGCCCCCCCATCAGTGCCCGCACTGCCTGTCGCTCGACATAGGCTACTTTGGCTTCGGCACCGAATTCGTCGAGAGCGAGGTCAGGGCCAAATTCCCTGCGGCCCGGGTCATCCGGGTGGACAGTGACAGCCTGAAAAGCCGGGGCGAACTGGAGGAAAAACTGGACGCGTTCAGGAAAGGGGAATACGACATCATGCTTGGGACGCAGATTGTCGCAAAAGGCCTGAATTTCCCGAACTTACAACTGGTAGGAGTCATACTTGCGGACAGTGGCCTCCACATGCCGGACTTCCGGGCCGCCGAACGAACGTTCGCGCTCATAACGCAGGTCTCGGGGCGGGCGGGCAGGTTCGCCCCGGGCGGAAAAGTCATCGTGCAAAGCTATTCCCCAGACATGCCCCCCATCGACCTCGCCGTGCGGGGAGAAGTCGGGGAGTTCTATGAACGGGAGCTGGAGCAGAGGAAAAACCTGTCATTCCCCCCTTACTCCCGCCTGCTCAGACTCGTGTTCCGATCGCCCGTTCCCGGAGAGGCGGAAAAGGCCGCTGCAGGGGCGGCAGAAATCATAACGCGGGAAAACGCCCCCGGGGAATTCGAGCTGCTCGGCCCCTCCCAGTGTCCCCTGGAGATGATAGCGGGCAACTGGAGGTGGCAGATAATCATGCGGGGCAAAAAAATGCCGCCCCTGCAAAGGGCGGCATCCGCATTCATAAGGAACTACGCTCCGTCAGGCCACGTCTACATAGAGGCGGACGTGGACCCGATTTCTTTGCTGTAGCCCTAATCCTTCTTTATTATGTTCTTCCTCTCGCGGACGATGTAGCTCGTAAAGCCGCTCTCGTCCAACCGGGTCTGATACTTGTCCAAGTCGGCCTCGTCAATGTCGCGGAGGACGACGCGGATGATGTTGCCGACCTTCTGGTATGCGACGTTCTCGAACCCCGCCTGAAGGAGCTTGTGCGCCATGACCTTGGCGTTTCCCTCGTTGGAATAGGCTCCCAGCTGAATGTCCCATCGCTTGGCGGGTGTCTCCTCGACAACCGGCTCCTCCGCTTGCGTCTTGGGAGTCGTGGTCGTCGTCGTGGTAGTGGTGGTCGTCGTCTTTACGGTCTTGGTCTCCGTTTTAGCTGGCGGAGGAGGCGGAGGCAGAGGCTCGGACTCGTCTTCCGTGTCCCCCCCATCTACATCATCATCCTCATAGTCTGCATAAGAATTGCTGCTGTCAGAGGATGTTGAAAACGGAGCATTGCCTCCGAAGGAGAATCCGGTGTTGCCGCTGGAAGATGAGCTTCCCTCGTAATCGTCCTCATCCTCATAGCTCCCGTAGGGGTCTTCTTCTTCTTCCACCTCCGTTTCTTTTTGTGCGAGAAAGGTGGCAGATGAAGAGGGACCCTCCTCCTCGTCGACTATTTCCAGAGAGACCTTCGCGGTCCCGCTCCCGATCATGTCAAGCTCAGCGGCGGCAGCCTTGGAAACGTCAATCTCCCTGCCCTGCACAAAGGGACCGCGGTCATTGACACGGACATTGACGGATTTGCCGTTATCCAGGTTCGTCACCTTGAGCACCGTCCCGAAGGGAAGGGTCTTGTGAGCCGCCGTATATCCGTTCGTATCAAAAATCTCGCCGCTAGCAGTCCGTCTTCCGTTGAACTTGTCGGCGTAGAACGAAGCTACAACGTTC
>CACYDQ010000519.1 GCA_902773215.1 uncultured Spirochaetaceae bacterium
GGAGCCGTATGGAGCCGTATGGAGCCGTATGGAGCCGTATGGAGCCGTATGGAGCCGTATGGAGCCGTATGGAGCCGTATGGAAGAAACTCGCTTCATCTTTTTTTGCTCGCTAACCTCTTTTATTAACTTCTTGTATTAAAATAACATAAAACACAGGCACTGTCAAGGGCTTTTTTTCTGCTTCCTTTCGAAAAGCTTGCAAAACTCCACATCAGGAAGTATAATTTACCAATAAAACTATGAGTTTTCTTTCCAGGCTCCGGAACAACGGCATGACAATCTACGCCCTCGTCGGAAAAAGCGGTACCGGCAAAAGCTTCCGCGCCAAGCTGATTGCCGAGCAGTATACGCTCTCTGCGATTATCGATGACGGGCTTCTGATACAGGACGAGAAAATCATCGCAGGAAAGTCAGCCAAGCACGAGAAGACCTACATGGGGGCCGTCCGCGTCGCCCTCTTTGACGACAAGGAGCACCGGGACGCGGTCGCAAAGACGATACAGAAGCAGAATGTCAAGAGAATCCTCATAATCGGCACGAGCGAAAAGATGGTGCAGAAAATCTGCGACCGTCTTCAGATTCCCCAGCCGGAGAAAATCATCAACATAGAGCAGATTGCAAGCCAGGAGGAAATCCAGAAGGCCATCGTCAGCCGGAACGCGGAGGGCAAGCACGTCATTCCTGTTCCCGCGATAGAGGTCAAGAAGTCCTACCCGCAGATTTTCTACTCATCGGTCAGGGACTTTCTGTCCAACGAGCTGGGCAAGAACGTCAAGAAGCTCAAGAAGGACAAGCTGGACGAGAAATCCATCGTCACCCCGGAATTCAGCAAGAAGGGGCGGCTGGAAATCTCGCAGGCGGCCCTGGTCGAGATGACCCTGCACTGCATTGACCAGTTCGATCAGGACAATGACATAAAGATTCACGTACGCAAGCTCGTCATCAAGCCCGAAAAACAGGGCTACAGGCTGGTGCTGACAATCGACGTGCCCTTCGGCAAGCAGCTGACCGGGACAATCCGGAAGCTTCAGGAATACATCATCGGCAACATAGAGAAGAACACGGGGATAATGCTGGAAGAGGTCAGCATTATCATCGACAAGATTACGACGGACTAAGCTAGTCCGCCTGATGTAATTCCTCGAGCAGATTGTCCAGCGTCATACCGCTTATGCCGTAGCGGTAGCTGATACGCGAGATTGCGGCCCGATCCGCATCCGAGGCAGCAAGGCCGGGGGTCAGGGTGGGTATAACTATGTAGGAAGACTCCTTCTTGTATATGCTGAACAAAATCTCCGCCCCGTTTCCGAAGTACATCCTGCCCGTGTAATCCGCCTGGAGCCCTTCGCGGGGGCGGACGTTCTCTATCTTGCCCCGGCGCAGGCCTTCCTCCGCCTCCGCCCTGCCCAGCCCGGTCAGGCACTGGGGATACAGGAAGGGATCGGCCCAGAAGGATTCTTCCGCCGTCAGGTAGGACTGGATGCCGCCGTCCACCTCGTAGACCGTCACGTCGCTGGCAGAGCGGACGTAGACACGGCCGGTCAGCGGGTCATCGCCGCCGAAATACAGGTAAGAGAGGGTCTTGCGGGAAGCATCGTAAAAAGAAAGGGAAAAGGCCTCGCTGTCCGTAATGCCGAATTCCCCCCAGTCCTTGCGGGAGGAGGACTTCTCGTACGAGCGTATGACGGACGAAGCGAGATTCAGAAGATTGTCCACGGCCTGCATGTCGGCAGGCCAGACGAACTCGCCGTTCCCGTCGCTGGAGGATCCGAGCCAGAGGCTTCCGGCTCTCTCCAGGCTGACCTTCCGTCTGCCGGAGAGAATGTCTCCCCCGCCCTGCGACAGTTCGATGAAGGCGACCTTCTCCTTGTGCGCGGGGTTCAGCAGGGCAGTGTCCTTGGCGGACGGCCCCTTCCGCCGCATGAAGGGCAGGAATGAAACAATGAGGATAAGAAGCAGGGCGAGGTCAAAGAGGTAGAAAACAAGGATGCCCTGCGCCTTGGAAAGCCTCCTCATCGGGCGAACAAGAGATTTCGGAGATAGGAATCCCGCGCGTCATCCAGCGCAAGGTCAACTGCCCAGAGAGGCCAGTCGGGGTGATCCCGCATCGCCTCTCCGCGGAGGGCATCCTCGAAGAGGGCTGTCCCCACGTCGCACATGGTGTCGTCCTGAACGAAGGCTGCGAATTTGTCAAAAGCCCAGCCATAGCTTTCACGCTCAAGGTCGCGGAGGACATCCGTATTCGGAACCGTAGCGGCAGAATCTTCATCGGAGACGGCATCCGGCTGAGCCTCGCCCGCGACAAGCTGAACGACGGAGCTCTCATCCCTGACCTCCGGGTCGTTCAGAGCCTCCTGCGCGGTGCACAGGGAGACGGCAACAATGCAAGCAGAAATAAACAATGCGGTTCGCTTCATGGAAAACTCCTTTTTTCCTTTTTCTATATTGTAGCGTAGAATGAGCTAAAGTCAAGGGCAGCGCGAGAGCACATCTTCCCAGTCTACGCCTGCCCCCGCCGCAACGTCGCGGGTCAGGACGCAGCCGGTGACAAGGCGGGCGTACTCAGGCGAGATACCGGGGGTCAGGACTTTCTCGGTACGGAGGACAGAGACATCGCCCTCCCCTATCCGCTCGCCTTTCTTCATGGCCCGCATGTAGTGCAGGCTCCTGTTGGTCCTGCCGTAGTTGGCCCGCTCGCTCGCGGCAAGGCGCTTTACGCCGCTCCCCAAAGCCGCCGCGACCATGTCCTTGCCATACTGGTCTGCCATCTGACGGAAGATTTCGCTGGGGGCCGCCTGCGGGCAGCCGTCTTTCTCGCACTTGCGGATGACGGCCTGGGTCTGGCGGACGGCCTGCACCATCTGGGCAAACTGCTCCGGCTCAAGCGCGACGGGGTCGTCAAGCCCGTCGGTCTTGCGGCTGAGCGTGATGTGCTTCTCTATCATCTGCCCGCCCAGCGCCGTCGTCAGCACGGGAATCAGGACGGGATCAAGGCTGTGGTCGCTTATTCCGGTGGGAACGCCGAATACCCGCCTGAGCGTCTCCACGCAGCGGACGTTATACTCGGTCTCCGGGGCGGGGTAGCTCGTGATACAGTGGAGGAGCGTCAACGGCGGCAGGGCGTTCTGCCCCCCCGCCCCCTGACCGCCAGCCTCGCCTGCGGGAGCAGCGGCGACGGCCGCTCCCCCATCGCTTCTGGGACGGTCCCCTTCCAGCAGGTCAACCGCCCGCTCTATGTCGCCGAGCCGGGACACCCCGCTCGAAAGGATAATCGGAATCTTCCCGTAATATGCGGCACACGCTTCCAGAAGCGGATAGTGGTTCACCTCGGGGCTTGCGATTTTTATTGCATCGGGACGCAGGGCTGCAAGTTCCTGCAAAGACCGCAGGCCAAAGGGCGAGCAGGCGAAGAGAAGGCCCTTCTTGTGGGCGTAGTCCAGGCAGGAGGCAAAGAAAGAGGAGTCCAGTTCCAGAGACCGGAAGCGGTCGTAGAGTCTGACCGCCCCGCCCGGCAGCGTCACGAAGCCGGTGTCAGGATGCAGGATCTCATCGGCGTAGACCCACTGGAACTTGACGCAGTCAGCCCCTCCATCCGCCGCAGCGTCAATCAGGGCAAAGGCCTTGTCCAGGGAGCCTGCATGGGCGGTTCCGATTTCCGCGATGACCGTCACGCTAGTACTTCCCCAGCCGCCAGTTGATGGCGCGCTGCAAGTACTCCTCGTACTGCTTGTTCTCGCCGATTCCCTTTCCCGGCGAGTCGGAAATCTTGACGACGGGGATGCCGTTCGCCTTTACGGTCTTCATCACGATGTTCAGGGGCTCCACGCATGTGTCGTTGACCAGGAAGGTTCCGATGCCAAACGCAACGCGGGTCCGGTCCTTGAAGTGCCGGTAAATCTTGGTAGCCCGCTCGAAGTCCAGGCTGTCGGAGAAAAGCAGGGTCTTTTTGGCGGGGTCTATGCCGAGCTTCTTGTAGTGGTCTATCATCTTCTCGCCCCACTCGATCGGATCGCCGGAGTCGTTGCGCACCCCGCTGAAGAGCGTGGCGTTCTTCACGTCAAAGTCCAGGAGGAAGCAGTCCGTCGTAATGCAGTCGGTCAGCGCGATTCCCAGCTGAACGCCGTAGAGCTCATGCCAGTCGTCCATGACGAACTTGTTGGAATAGGCGGGGTTGCGCTCCGGGTAGCCCTGCCCCGTCACCATGAAGACCTCGTGGGCCATCGTACCAATGGCAGTCAGGCCCTCCTTCATCGCAATCTCCACGTTGGACGTGCCGGAGAAGACGCTGCCACCGAGCTTGCCGGCCTCGTTCGCCTCCTTGAACATCCTGATAATCTGCTCCTGGGTCCCCTTGTTAAAGCGGCGGCGCGTGCCGAACTCGCTGAAGGCGCCAATCTCGTACTTGCCGCTTGCAAGGCTCTCTATCTTGCCTTTCGCCCGCTCTATCGCCGAGGCCGCAATCTCCTGGTAGCGGTCCTTGTACTGGTAGGCGAAGTAGACGTTGTTGACGATGGAAAGGACGGGAATCTCGTAGTAAATCGTCAGGAACCAGGGGCCGACAGTCCTGATGTTCAGCCCGCACTCTGCGTCCGTGTTGATGATGAAGTGCTCCAGCATGGGATGCCAGACCGCAAGGAAGGAGATGTAGCCCTTGTCCAGCCACTTTATGGAAGCAAGGTAGTCCAGCTCCTCCTTCTTGAACTGCACCTGGCAGTAGAGGGCAATCTGCCTCTTTATCTCCTCCACCATCTCCGGGGTGAAGCGAACGTCCTTGTTGCGGCAGACGAACTTCCACTCCACGTTCGCATCCCCGTACATCCGCATGGCAAGCTGCCCCATGCTGAACTTGTAGAGGTCGGTGTCCAAAAAGCTTGTGATAATCTGTTCCATAAAAATGGCGGCTCCTTATGCACCCCGCACAAGGGGGCGATTCTTACGGAAGAATTCTACCACAATGCGGGGAGGCTTTCAAGGGCAGGACTCCCCTTACTCCCGGGCCCGCTTGATTTTGTAGAGCTCCGCGTCCGCCGCAGACAGGCAGTGATGCAAGGCATCTTCCTCTCTGCCGAGCCTGGAGTAGCCGATGCTCACGGTCAGGTCAAATTCCGCCCCGCTCTCCTTGTTCTTGTCCGTGACCATGCCGCGGATGAGGGAGCAGAGCTCCTTGACCTCCTCTTCGCTGTCAGCAATCGCCGCGATGATAAACTCGTCCCCTCCGTAACGGGCAATGAAATGCCGCTTGCTGCACTTGGCGCAGGACTCCCGGAGAGAA
>CACYDQ010000520.1 GCA_902773215.1 uncultured Spirochaetaceae bacterium
ATTGAGATGGGGCATACGATGCCTTCGGTCTTTGATGAGGACAAGAAGAAAGAGCTGATTTCCACCTTCGCGCGGGGCATAGCCTCCCTGGGGCTGACCTGCGGGGCGGCCAAGGCCGACATAAAGTATACTTCCGCCGGGCCGATGGTCGGTGAGATTGCCGCCCGCCTTTCCGGTGGCTACATGTCCGGCTGGACTTATCCCTACGCCTCGGGGCTGAACCTGACCAAGGAGGCCATGCGGATAGCTCTGGGTGAGCGGCCCGTGGAACTGGAGGCGCGGCGTATTCCGCTCGACGTGGGGCAGGAGCTGCCGTTCACGCTCTATAACCTTCCCTGTACGAGGACGAGCGCGGAGCGGGCATGGATTTCGATTCCGGGGCGGGTCAAGGAGATTCTTTCCATGGGTACGGCGGAGGCCGAGCCCTATGTCAGGAATGTCATGCCGAGGAATGCCATCGGGGACAAGGTTGACTTCCCCCGCAACAACGTGGAGAAGTGCGGCAACGTCATTGCCGTGTCCGATGGGCATGAGCTTGCCGTCCGGGCGGCAGAGAACGCTGTCTCTTCCATAATAATCCGTCTGGAGCCGGGAAACCGGGATACCGATGCTTTCCTTGCCGGGACCGAGCAGTTCTGCGAGAAAGGTTTTCCGCCAGATGCCTTCGACCTGTCTGAGGAGGATCGGAAGATTGTGTTTGACTATGCCGGGCGGCTGGGCAAAATAGAAAAAGATAGCCCCTGCTCCAAAACGGGGGATGGGGGATTTTTAAAAGTTGCCGAAAATATCAGTGACTACAATCACCGGAGTTTGCTTGAGACGCTGAAGCTGTTCGACTGGCTCTGCCCTGAGCATCCCGAGATGGATGCCGTGGCGTTTTTCCACACCGCTGTCCGTGGGGGACTGCAGGGACTTTTGTATATGAAGGATTCGCTCTAGGAGGGGCTTTTGATGAAGCTTAGGCATTTCATCCTTCTCTCTTTTCTCACCTTCCTCACCTCTTTTGCTCGCATTCATGCTGCGGAGCTGGATCTTCTGCAGGAGGCACGGGCGGAGGGAATACATGTCTATTGGGACCCCCTCTCCCAGAACTGTGTCCTGGAGAAGGGGGGGCACCAGATTTCCTTTCTCTCCGGCGGCAGCTATATCATAAAGGATTATTCTGCGATTGAGCAGCAGAAGGCCCCGGAGATGAAGGACGGCATGCTCGTCGCCTCTGCGGGGTTCTTGGCTGAGGCAAAGCAATACTTCGAGAATCCCGGGGCTGCTTCTAGCTCTGCGGCTTCTGCCCCGGCTGCTCCGGTCTCCCTGAAGCTGGATCCTGCGTCTGACAAGGCTCCCGTGTCTGCCCGTCCTGCGGCAGTGACCTCCGGACCGTCCGGCATCGTTGTTCCCGACATCTCGTCGTCTTCTTCCAAGTCCGATGAGGATGTCCGGGCCTACAGCATCGGGGCGATCCTGATTGACCCCGGTCACGGAGGGAAAGATCCCGGGGCGAGCGCGACGTTTACGATAAAGGGAAAGAAGACTTCGATCGTTGAAAAGGACATAAACCTCCGCGTGGGGCTCAAGCTTTTCGACATGCTGACCAAAGCTTACCCCAAGAAACGGATAATGATGACCCGCAGCACGGACAAGTACTTGTCGCTGGAGGAGCGGACGGACATTGCCAATTCCGTCAAGCTGGGCGAGAACGAGGCCGTCCTTTACTTGTCTGTCCATGTGAACGCCAGTCTGGACAAGGGGGCTACGGGTTTCGAGGTCTGGTATCTTTCGCCTGGTTACAGGCGGCAGGTCATAGACAGCAAGTCTGCGGAGGACAAGAGCCTCCTTACGATACTGAACAGTATGATGGAGGAGGAGTATACCACTGAGTCCATCCTGATGGCAAAGTTCATTGAGGACGGCATAAATGCCCAGGTCGGGTCCCAAAGCCCCCGCCGGGGAATCAAAGAGGAGGAGTGGTTTGTCGTCCGTAATGCCAAGATGCCGAGCGTGCTCGTGGAGACGGGATTTCTCTCTAACGAGCAGGAGGCTGCCTTGTTGTCGGATGACGAGTACTTGAAAAAAATGGCCCTGGGGATATATAATGGTCTTGGAGCATTCATAACTCATTTTGAGAGGTCAAGGGGCTTCACTGGCAACTAGCCTGTGACTCCGGCGATGATTTTTATGGAAGATGATATAACTTGTGGCCGCCATCCCTATATAAGGGTGTTTGCTGTTGTCCTGGCAGTCCTTGCGTTTGTTCTCTCGCTCTTCTTCTATATGAAGGGACACGATAAGGTCCGGCGGCTGATGTATTTTCCGAGCTATGATGCGGGTGGGGTCTGTTGTGAACCGCGTTATCTTCCGAAATATGTGGACGAGCAGCTTTCTCTGTCTGCTTTCGTGGACGAGCTTCTCCTGGGGCCCATGACGAACCGGTATGGACGGGTATTCCCGAGGGGAACCAAGGCGGAATACTGTTTTGCCGGGGATGACGGGCAGGGCGGTAAGATCCTGTATCTTGGGCTGAGCAGGGATGCGCTGTTCGCCGGGGAGCTTCTTTCCGTGAGGGAAGAGGTAGATTTATTGAGGTTAAATATTGTGAAGAACTTCACATATTTAAATAAAATAGATGTCGCTATTGATGGCGTCAGTGTCTATGAGGAATGACCTTTTTGTGACCCTTTAGTCGAGCCACTCAAAAAAACGGGTGAATTTCGATTAAAATAAGTTGACAAAATCGGCTTCTTATTAGATACTAGATAGTATCAAGGCTACATCAAAAGTATAAAAGGAGTTTCGAATGAAGAGAACTTTTATGTTAATCACTGCTGCCATGTTCTTGGCAGGAAGCTTTGCTTTTGCGAGGGAGTCAACTGTTATCGACTTCTCCCTGCTGACGGCTGACGCTGTTGCGGATGAGAACGGAAACCCCACGCAGAACGCCAGGACCGTGATGGACTATGCGAAGGCTGCAGGATCAAGCTGGACGAGCGAGCAGAAGGCTCTTATGAAGACTTCTCTGGCCCTGAACCAGTGGGAAGTTGAGTTGAACTCATCTTCTAAGGAGGCCGTTGCCCTCTCAACGTCACGCACTGTTGCTGCTCCCGTGAATCAGAACGCCAATGTTCCGTTTGCCGGACAGAACGTCCTCGGTGTTTATGTGCTGTTCCCCAAGTGGGCTCACAACGCCAGCGCGAAGATTGTTCCCCCCTTCCAGATTCAGGCTTACGAGCTGCTCTCTGATGCCGATGCCAACGGAAACCGCTTGGCTCCGACTGA
>CACYDQ010000521.1 GCA_902773215.1 uncultured Spirochaetaceae bacterium
ACGGACAAGGCCCGCCTGCAGATTGCGCGGGACTACGTGGACAGCGTCTGCGAAACCGATGTCTCCACCGTGGACGGGGTCAGGCGGAACCCCATACTGGCCGCACAGATACTGAAGTCCTACGCACGGAACATCTCCACCCTCGCCAAAACGAGCAACATCCTCAAGGATGTCGTCTCCGCGTCGGAGTCGGTCTCGGAGGACACGCTGGCCTCATACCTCAGGGCATTCGAGCGGCTTTTCCTTGTGCAGGACATAGAGGCTTGGTCCCCCGCCATCAGGTCCGCGACCGCCATCCGCTCCGGCCGGAAGCGGGGCTTCTGTGACCCGTCCGTCGTGGCGGCGGCCCTGGGACTGACCCCGGACTACTACATGACGGACCTGCAGTCATTCGGCTTCGTGTTCGAGAGCCTCTGCATGCGGGATTTGCGCGCGTACACCGCGAGCGAGGGGGGCAGCCTGTCCTACTACCACGACCGCTACGGGCTTGAAGCCGACTGCGTCCTGCACCTGCGGGACGGGCGCTATGCCCTCATCGAATTCAAGCTGGGCAGCCACGAGATAGAGGAAGCGAGCGCCCACCTGCTCAAGATAAAAAGCCTGGTCCAGGAGTACAACAAGGACACGAGCCGCCCCACCCTCCGCGAGCCCGACCTTCTCATCGTCATAACCGGAACCGAATACGCCTACAGGCGCGACGACGGGGTCTTCGTCATCCCCATCGGCTGCCTGGGGAAATAAGGGAACGATGACAGGGCTGTCACACGTGCTATGACAGGGCTGTCTGGTATTGCCAGAATGGACTATCTGGTGCCACCACGATGAGCTATCTGGTACCACCACGATGGACTATCCGGTGTCACCGCGATGGACTATCTGGTACCGCCACGATGGACTATCTGGTGCCACCACGATGAGCTATCTGGTGCCACCACGATGGACTATCCGGTATCGCCACGATGGCACGACTGGCCCAGCGGGCGTTGCCTTGCTACGGTCGTGTGCCGCCAGAAGGGGCTTGGAGGTTTGACAGCCCGCCTTTCTGGAAGTAGAATGGAGGAACAGCAAGATGCCTGCCAGCCCCGTGAGGCACGTTAGGTGCGCGGGAGGGGGCCTCGTCCATCAGTTCCTGCCGCACGGAGCTTTGAGGCGGCTTTACGGAAAGGCGTTTTTTTGACCGCCGACTACGGAAGGGGGTGGATATGCCCGGATGGGAAGGGGGATGGGAGAAATCGCACGGCAGGATGAGAAAAAATTCTCAGAGCGGGCTTGCCGAGGTAATTTACAAAAGGAGAATAATTAAAATGGCAAAAAACATAAAACAGCTTGAAGATGACCTCTGGGATGCAGCCGACAGCCTGCGTGAGGGGTCCCGCCTGAGTTCACAGGAATATTGTATGCCTGTCTTGGGACTCATTTATCTAAGATATGCTTATACTCGTTTTAAGTTTGTGGAAAAAGAGATTCAGAAGACTCTTCCCTGCCGTAACGGTGTTTATCCTAAAATTGTGGCAAAAGATTTTAGGGCTAAGAGCGCAATCTATTTGCCGGAAGCTGCTCAATATGATTATCTTTTGCAGCACAGTGCTGACGGAACTCTGAGCAAAGCTGTAGATGATGCCATGACCACCATCGAAACGGAATGTCCAGAACTTTCCGGTATTCTTCCCAGAAACTACCAGACGATTTTCAAGGGGCAGGACAATCTTTTAAAAGAGCTTCTTCGCATTTTTGATAATTCAGCTCTTGATGACATTCATGATGATGTGATAGGACGTATCTATGAATACTTCCTTAATAAGTTCGCCAAGAATATAGCAAGCGACGACGGGGTTTTCTTTACGCCGAAATCTCTTGTCCGCATGATTGTAAATGTCATTCAGCCGCAGAAAGGATGTGTGCTTGACCCTGCCTGTGGTTCCGGCGGGATGTTCGTAAGTTCAGGTGATTTTGTGAACGCAAACGGGGTAAATGCAACGGACAGGCTCACTTTCTTCGGACAGGAAAAGGTGGAGTTCAACGCAAAGCTTTGCAAAATGAACATGGCAGTCCATGGCTTGAATGCAAAAATCGTATGGGGTGAAAGCGCAAATACATTCTACAATGACGCCCACAATCTTGTTGGAAAATGCGATTATGTAATGGCAAATCCGCCGTTCAATGTGAACAAGGTAAAGTATGAGGCTGCCTTGAATGCAGGTCGTCTTCCGTTCGGGCTTCCGGGCTACAACGAAAAGACAAAGGAAATCGGTAACGCAAACTATCTTTGGATAAGCTATTTTTACGCCTATCTGAATAAAACCGGACGAGCAGGTTTTGTTATGGCATCTTCTGCTACGGACAGCCAGCACGCAGACCGTGACATCCGAACAAAACTTGTTGAAACTGGCGATGTTGACGTGATTCTCAGCGTTGGGAACAACTTCTTCTATACGCTCAGCCTGCCTTGTACCCTCTGGTTCTTTGATAAGGGCAAAAATGACAAACTAAAAGACAAAGTGCTTTTTATTGATGCTCGGAATTACTTTACCGTAGTAGACCGCAACCTAAACGAGTGGACAAAATGGCAGATTAAAAATCTTTCATGCATCGTTCATCTTTATCGTGGAGAAAAAGAAAAATATTCTTCCGTCATTACTGATTATTGCAACTACTTTCATAAAGTTGCCGTTCAATTTACCGAACGAGACATG
>CACYDQ010000522.1 GCA_902773215.1 uncultured Spirochaetaceae bacterium
CCCTGCCCGTAGCTCAGCTCCTCAATTGCGGTCATTGCGTTCATCTGGCTGATGCACTCGTTCAAGGCAGTCAGATATGACCCGCTGCTTTTGGAAACCAAAGGCTGGAGCTTCTTTGTAACGTACTCCCCCGGTTTGGTCCGTGCATAATTCATTTCCGTGATGACAGCCTTCTCCGAATCCGAAGCGACCGCATCGACATCAACCGAGGAGCCAGACCCGCTGTCGCTGCTTGTCGAGTCCGAGCAGGAAATCAGACCCGCTGAAAAAAGCAGGGCCAATACCGCCAAAAAAGCAATTGCCGTCTTTCTCATTGATCCCCTCCCAAGGCAATGATAATATGCCCGTCTTAGTTCGCGCTGACAAGCTCCACGTCAAAAGCGATATAGGTGTTGCCGGGTATGGCATCGCCAGCCCCACGCTCCCCGTAAGCCTGATCAGGGGGCAGGACGAACGTGCGCTTCTCGCCCACCTTCATGTCCTGCACCATCAGGTCGAACCCGGGAATCATCTGGCCCGCGCCGGTCATGAAGTCAAGCGGACCACGGCCTTCGGACTTGTCGAACACCTTGCCGTCAACGAGGTAGCCCTTGTACTCGGTGGACACATTCTTTCCCTTGCCGCACTTGCTGCCGCTCCCTTCTTTGGTCGTCTTGTAATAGATGCCGTTGGAGTCCTTCTTGAAGCCGGGAAAGTTCTTCTCTATCGCCGCAATCTGAGCCGCGAAGGCCTTCTCCTTCTCCGCCTGGTTCTTGGCGACGCAAGCCTTGAGCCGCGCGTCCCAGTCAGCCTGGGTCGCCTTGAAAGCCTCGGCCTCCGCACCCTTCCGGTAAATCGTAATGTCCTTTATCACGTCGCCCTGCTTGATGCTGTCCACGACCTTCTGGCTTTCCTTGTCCACGACGTGGCCAAAAATCGTATGGTTGCCGTTGAGCCATGCAGTCGTCACATGGGTGATGAAGAACTGGCTGCCGTTTGAGTTGGTGCCCTTGCCACGGTTGGCCATCGCGAGGACTCCCGGCCCGTCAAAGGTGTACTTGCTGGAAATCTCATCGGGGAAGCTGTAGCCAGGCCCGCCGGTACCGTTGCCCCTGGGGTCGCCGCCCTGAATCATGAAGTCAGCGATGACCCTGTGGAACTTGAGCCCCTTGTAGAAATGCTTGCCCTTGCTCGCGTCGAGCGTCCCTTCCGCAAGACCGACAAAGTTCGTCACCGTCAGCGGCGCATCCTTATAATACAATTCAACGAGAATATCCCCCCTATACGTGGAGATGTTCGCGAAAAGCCCTTCCTTCCCCTTCAAAACCTTTTCCGGATCCATAGCCTTACAGCTCCCTGTCATTAGAATCGTTGCCGCGAGCAACACAGTCAAAAGCGACCTTCTTTTCATTTCTTCACTCCATTATACAAAATCTAAAACCTTCCCGTAAACCAGCCGTATACTGCGGCCAGCCTCGTGGAGAATGACTCCTTTATCTTTTTTTCCAGTATGCCGAGCGGCGGGACGGCGGCCTCCGTCGTCAGGTAGGCGACAACGTACTCCCCGCAGTCCGCGACGACGAAGTTCATTCGCAGTTTGCCGGGCGCAAAAGCCTTTATGGGACCGAGCTTAAGCGCACTCTCGTTGACGAAACTCGCCCAAATCTCATCCGCCCGCTCCTCGTAGGACACCTTGTAAACAGTCCGTCCGAGCGAGTTGTCGTCCATCAGGGCGTACTGGGTCTTGCCGTCCGCGCTCCCTGCCGTGTTGTCAGGACCACGGGCTTCGCCGACCTTGCTCACCCGCCCCGTCACCGGGTCGGTCTCGGGGATGACCGTATAGGCCTCCTCGTACAATGTCGCCATCCTGCCCCGCCTGTGGCTGTAGTACTGAATGCCCTGCAAGGTAGAGAATGACCGCAGGATTTTGCCCGCATAGTCAATCGTCGCAAGGTCAGGGCGGGGAAAGTCCGTCTTCTTGGCAAGGTATATCTCCTCGGCAAAGAAGTTGGGCTTATCCATATCCTTGGGCCAGAATCCCAGGGCCTTCTTGGACAGGGGCGTACTGGGAGCAAGCCGGAGCCCTCCGCCGTCCTCCAGAAAAGACAGCCGTTCGATTTTTCCGTCCTTAAGCAGCGCTTCGTATTCACTGGTCGTAAGTATGTCCCGCACATTGAACGCATGTGTCTGGGACAAGACAACGAAAGCGAGCAACGCAAAAGCTGCCAGCCGCCGGAAAGCTTTGTTTCTTTTCATTTCCTTCTTCCGAAATCGTATTCAGGCTCAGCGTACACCCGTGTAGAGGACACGAACCTGCTTATACAAACCATCTCCCTCACTTTTGGTATCAACATCGGGGATATCATTCAGCGTCGTATGGATAAGCCGCCTCTCGTAGGGGTTCATCGGCTCCAGCAGGACGGAGCTGTGCCTCTGCCGCACCTTGTCGGCAGTCGTGTATGCCAGGCGGACCAGACTCTCTTCCCTGCGGATGCGGTAGTTCTCCGTGTCAAGGATAATCCTCATGTCCTCGCGCCCCAAGTGTCCGGCGTAGACATTGGCAAGCAGCTGCATTGCGTCCAAGTTCTTGCCCTTGCGGCCAATCAGGATAGAGGAGGACTCGCTCGTCAGCTTTATACCGATTTTCTTGTCCTCGCGGAACATTACCTCGACGGAAACGGTGTAGCCCATCTTCTCTATCATCACCTTGACGAACTCAAGCAGCTTCTCCTCGAATTCGTTCTGGGGCATGGGATTGGCAACCAAGCTGGGGTTCCTGGCCCGCTCAGTCGTATTAGGAACCTTCCCCTCAAACTCCCCCGCGACGTGTTCCTCGCTGTCAACCGGCTGGACACGGATGCGGACATAGCCCTTCTTGAACAAGGTACCCTTCTGGAACTCCAGTACCTCGACATCAAACTGGTCCCTCTCCAGCCCCAGCTCCTCGGCGGCCTTCTCTATGGCCTCCTTCTCGTTCTTTCCTTCGTACTCGTAAATCATATCTATATGCTCCTCGCAAAGATTTCTTGTTTTC
>CACYDQ010000523.1 GCA_902773215.1 uncultured Spirochaetaceae bacterium
AAGAAGGGCTCCTACCAGGTCATCAAGCGGATGCTGGAGGGAAAGCCCGTCATCATACAGGGGGACGGTTCATCGCTCTGGACGCTGACATACAACGAGGACTTTGCAACCGGCTACGTCGGCCTGATGGGGAACGCCCACGCGATTGGCGAGGCATTCCAGATTACCGGCGACGAGAGCCTTTCTTGGGACCAGATCTACCGGACGATTGCGGACGCGCTCGGCGTTGAGCTCAAGGCCTACCACGTCGCCTCGGACTACCTGAGCGCGGTCGGCGACAAGTACGGCTACGACTTCGAGGGGAGCCTGACCGGGGACAAGTCGGTCACGGTCGTCTTTGACAACGCAAAGCTCAAGCGCCTTGTCCCGGACATGCGGACGACCGTGCCCTTCAACCGGGGGGTGCGGATTGCGCTTGAATACGTGCTGTCCCACCCGGAGTGCCAGGTGGAAGATCCGGAGTTCGACGCATGGTGCGACAGGGTGGTTGCCGTGCTCGAGGAGAGCAAGTCCCGCATCTGATTCCGGGGCTGGGAAAATTTATTTGGGAGGAGAACGCATGGCCATAGATATGAGCAGGATGCCGAAGCTCGGGTTCGGCCTGATGAGGCTGCCGGAGAAGGACGGGGCGATTGACTTGGAGCGCGTCAACGACATGGTTGACCGCTACATGAAGAGCGGGATGAACTACTTTGATACCGCCTACGTGTACCACGGGGGCAAGTCTGAGGTGGCCGCCCGCGAGTGCCTGGTCAAACGTTACCCGCGCGACAGTTTCATGCTGGCGACCAAGCTCCCCGCATGGGAGATAAAGAAAGAGGCGGACATCGAGCGCATCTTCAATGAGCAGCGCGAGCGGGCGGGGGTGGACTACTTTGACTTCTACCTGCTCCACTCGATTGAGGACGGGTCCAACTACGATGTCTACGAGAAGTATGACTGCTTCTCCTGGGGGCTCAGGGCGAAGGAGCAGGGGCTCATACGGCACTTGGGCTTCTCATTCCACGGAACGCCGGAGCTTCTGGAGAAGGTGCTGGACAAGCATCCCGAGATGGAGTTCGTGCAGATTCAGCTGAACTACCTGGACCGGACGAACCCGGTCGTCCACTCGCAGAAGCTCTACGACATCCTGCACGCGCGGAATATCCCGATTATCGTCATGGAGCCGGTGCGGGGCGGCATGCTCGCCAACATGGCCCCGGAGATTGAGGCGAAGTTCAAGGCCCGGCAGCCGGACAAGTCCGTCGCGTCCTGGGCCCTGCGCTACGTTGCCTCCCTTCCCGGCGTGATGACCACGCTCTCCGGCATGTCCACCGAGGAGCAGATGGACGACAACATCAGGACCTTCACGACCTTTGAGCCGATTGCCGCCGACGAGATGAAGATAATCGACGAGGTGACGGACGAGATTCTGAGCATTCCCCAGATAGGCTGCACGGCGTGCAAGTACTGCACGGACGGCTGCCCCATGCACATAAGCATTCCGGACGTGTTCAGGACAATCAATACCCTGCGCCGCTACCCGGACGACTGGCGGGCAAAGAACTTCTATTCGGGCGTGGTGTCGCGCGGGGGCAGGGCGGCTGACTGCGTGGGCTGCGGCCAGTGCGAGGGGGTATGTCCCCAGCACCTGCCGATAATCGACCTGCTCAAGGAAGCCGCGGGAATCCTTGACGCGGACGCAGGGATGCAGGCGTGAGCGGGGAAGACCACGGCCGGGCCCTGTTACCCCTCCGGTTCGATGTACTTCCGTATGCGGTGCGTTACGCCGAGCTTTTCGCACAGGCGGGCGCACTCCGCCTCGTCCTCCTTGCTTATCGTGGTTTCAACTGTCGTCAGTGTCACCGTCGGGACGTACCTGGCAGCCTGCCTTACGAACGAGAGTAAGGCAGGGAATGCCTTTTCCCCGAACGAGGGCCGGACGGTGGCCTCATAAATCTTTGGGTCGCTGGAGTTCAAGCTGACCGAGACCGCGTCTATCTTGCCCGCCAGCAGGGGGGCAACAGGCTTGTGGTTTATAAGGTCAGCAAGCCCGTTCGTGTTTAT